>VBKX01000668.1 GCA_005879435.1 Deltaproteobacteria bacterium | reverse complement strand
CTTTTGCAGTGCCTTGACCGGGGTCACGACAAAGAATCCGCGCACCCCGTAAGTGCGTCCTGCTCGCGAAATATCGTGAATGTCCATATTGGTGACCGCAGTGGTGACGACCTGGGCGTTCTTGTCATAAACCGGATAATGCAGAAGCGCGAGGTAGACGGCGGCCTGGGCGGCCGATTCAACGGTAGTCTCGTTGCTTACACGCAGGTTGGCGATTAAGTCCGGGCGTCGCTCTTGCGTGACGGCTAAGCTCTGCTACTGGCGCCATTCTTTGATGCGCTCATGATCCCCGGAGAGTAAAACCTCCGGCACCTTCATGCCGCGAAACTCTTCGGGGCGAGTGTACTGAGGATATTCCAGCAAGCCATCGGTGAAGGATTCTTCCGCCGTGGAGTTTTCATTGCCCAGAACGCCAGGGACCAGGCGAGCGACCGCATCGATGACAACGATCGCCGCCGGCTCGCCGCCGCTTAACGTATAATCGCCGAGCGATATTTCATCGTCGACGAAAGCGCTAACTCGTTCGTCAATGCCCTCGTAGCGGCCACAGATCAATACGACATTGCGCTGGTGGGCAAGCTTTTTGGCGGTCTGTTGGTCGAACACTCGACCCCGTGGCGTGAGGAGGATGACACGAGCATCAGGTGTTCGACTCCGGGCCTCTTCGACTGCGGCTACAAGCGGCTCCGGTTTCATTACCATGCCGTGGCCGCCGCCGTAGGGAGAATCGTCGGTTGTGCGATGGCGGTCGGCAGTGTAGTCGCGTAAATCGACGACATCAATTTTGATCAGACCATTGGTTTGAGCCTTCTTTAAAATGCTATGGCTGAGAGGAGAGCTCAGCATATTTGGAAAAATCGTGATGACGGTGAAATGGAGCATTGGCGTATGCGTGACCGCACGGCTGGAGAAATCAAAGTTCCAGCAATCCGGGAGGCGGATTGATCGTCATCGTACCTGCATCGAAATCGACTTTCTCGACAATCTCCTTAACCGCCGGGATCAAATGTTCTTTTGTCGTGCCTTGAACTACGTAAAGTTCACCGCCGGGAGTTGATAGTGTTGATAGGATCGTGCCGACGCGCTCGCCGTTCACAGCGAATACCTCGAAACCAATCACTTGGTAGTGATAGTACTGCCCGGAGGCCAAGGCTTCGAGCGCAGATTCTGCTACCGAAAGAGTTGAGCCGACGTATCTCTCGGCATCGTCGACACTGTTAATATCTCGCAGCTTAATAAGCCACTGGTGCTTGTGTGGACCGGTCGCTTCGAGCTCATGAATAGATTGGTTCCCGGCCTTTTCAACGATAACCTCCGTGCCGGAAACCAGCGCCGTGCTGGCCGGGTTGAACGGATTGAATTTTAGCCAACCCTTCAGCCCGTGCGTGCTGACAATTTCACCGAGGGGAACTAGCGGTTCAGCTATCGGCGTTCGCACCGCGGGCGTTACTTTTCTTCGATGATTTCCAGGACGACCCGGCGATTGCTGATCAGGGCAGCGGCGTTTAACAAAATGCGAATCGATTTCGCGGTACGTCCTTGCTTGCCGATGATTCGTCCCAAGTCTTCCTTGGCGACCTTCAGTTCGAGTACCGAAGTGCCGTCGTTCATGGTTTCGTTTATCTCGACGGCGACAGGATTGCTGACCAAGGATCTCGCGAGGTAGCGGACCAATTCCTTCATGAGGAAGTTACTAGCTGGCCTTTATTTCTTTCTTGATCAACTCGGAAACCGTCTGAGACGGCTTGGCGCCCTTCTTTATCCAAGCAGCGATCTTATCTTGATCGAGCTTAACGCCGCCGGTTTTGACGCGCGGGTCGTAAGTCCCAACTTGTTCGATGTATCGACCATCCCGTGGAAAGCGCTGGTCACTGACAACGATACGATAGAAGGGTTTTTTCTTTGCTCCATGCCGGCTCATACGAATGGTTACGCTCATGATTCTTCCATCTCCTTTAATTGAAAGGGTTGGGCATTCGACTGAATAGGGATCGCACGCCCATCTTGCTCACCCTTTGCATCATTTTTTTCATTTCCAAGAATTGTTTCATCAATCGATTCACGTCGGTGACCGTGGTGCCGCTTCCTTGAGCTATGCGTCGGCGTCGGCTGCCGTTCAAGATCGCCGGATTGCGTCGTTCTTGCAGGGTCATCGAGTTGATTATGGCTTCGACGCGCTTTAACTCTTGTTCCGCCTTTTCGGCGTCCACTTGAGAAGCGAGCTTTTTGCCTCCCGGAATCATTTCCAGCAGCCCGCCGACGGGCCCCATTCTCTTGATTTGCTGGAGCTGCAACTGAAATTCTTCCAAGGTAAATTGTTGTTTCTGAAAAGCTTGCTGAAGACGCGCGGCCTCTTTTTGCTCGACGTTCTGCTGCACTTTGTCGATCAGCGAGAGCACGTCGCCCATGCCGAGAATTCTCGACGCCAACCGATCCGGGTAGAAGGGTTCGAGGGCGTCGAGCTTTTCACCGATGCCAGAAAATAAAATCGGTTTGCCGACCATCTCACGGATCGACAGTGCGGCACCGCCACGCGCATCGCCGTCGAGCTTCGTCAGAATAATGCCCGAAAGCCCGAGTTTGCCATCGAACCCCAGCGCTTGATTGACCGCATCTTGGCCGGTCATGGAATCCGCGACAAACAGAATCTGATGCGGACGCACGGCATCTTTTATCGCCGCCAGTTCTTGCATGAGCTCGTCGTCAATGTGCAGTCTGCCGGCGGTATCCACTAGCAGGACGTCACAGAACTTTCTTTTTGCTTCTTCCAAGGCTTGGCGGCAAATCGCCACCGGTGAATTTTCCGGATTGGAGTCATAAACCGGCAGTTCAAGCTCGCGCCCAAGGATCTTCAATTGCTCGATCGCGGCGGGACGATAAACGTCGGCTGGAACGAGGTACGGGGTTCGTTTCTTGTCTTTTTTGAGATAGCGCGCAAGCTTGGCCAACGTCGTCGTCTTGCCCGACCCCTGTAAGCCTACTAGCATGATCACGACAGGCGGGGCGGCTTTGAGATCGAGTTCATGCAAATCTCCACCGAGCAGGCCGACAAGCTCGTCGCGCACAACCTTGATGAACTGGTGTTCGGGCGTGAGGCTTTGGAGAACCTCCTGGCCCATCGACTTGGCCTTGACCGAGTCGAGAAAGCTTTTGACCACCTTGACATGGACATCGGCTTCGAGAAGGGCCAAGCGAACTTCACGGAGGGCATCATCGATGTTTGTCTCCGTGATCTTTCCCTGACCCCTAAGGCGTTTGAACGTTGATTCAAGCTTGTCAGTTAAAGATTCAAACATGAATAGAGTTGCTAAATTACTATATTTTCAAGGAAAACTGTCAAAGCAAATTAGTACGAAAATATTCCGGAGTCAAGGTAGCCAATAACAAAACGGCCCGTAACGTGCCTCTGCAAAAGCGCGTGACGGGCCGTTGATGATTGTTCGGGAATCGAATTACATCATACCGCCCATTCCACCCATGCCGCCCATTCCACCCATACCGCCTCCCGGTGGCATCGCCGGCATTGATGGTCTGTCTTCCGGCTTCTCGGCGACCATGGCTTCCGTGGTGAGCAGCATGCTCGCGACCGAAGCGGCGTTTTGAAGCGCGGTGCGAACGACCTTCGTGGCATCGATGACGCCAGCCTTGAGCAGGTCTTCATATTCTTCGTCCAAAGCATTGAAGCCAAAGGCCCCTTTGCCTTCCTTGACCTTCTGCAGCGCAATGGAGCCTTCGACCCCGGCGTTGATCGCGATGCGGCGAAGCGGCTCCTCGGCCGCGCGCTTGATAATATTGACACCCCATCTCTCGTCTTCGGAGACTCGCAGTTTTTCCAGCGCCGCCGCGGAGCGGAGCAGGGCAACGCCTCCGCCAGGAACGATGCCTTCCTCGACTGCCGCGCGGGTGGCGTGGAGCGCATCTTCGACGCGCGCCTTTTTTTCTTTCATTTCGACTTCGGTGGCGGCGCCCACGTTGATGACCGCGACACCACCGATCAATTTGGCTAACCGTTCTTGCAGCTTCTCGCGATCGTAGTCCGACGTGGTTTCATCGATCTGTGCCCGGATTTGTTTGATGCGGCCTTCCAGATCAGACTTCTTGCCGGCGCCATCGACGATGGTCGTATTATCTTTGTCGACGACGATTCGCTTTGCGCGCCCGAGATCCTGCAAGCTGATGTTGTCGAGCTTGATGCCCAGCTCTTCGGCGATGAGTTTCCCGCCGGTCAGGATAGCGACGTCTTCGAGCATCGCTTTACGCCGGTCGCCGAAGCCCGGGGCTTTGACAGCAACGCAACGCAGCGTGCCGCGGATCTTGTTCACAACTAGAGTGGCGAGTGCTTCGCCTTCGATGTCTTCAGCGATGATGACGAATGGCTTGCCGGATTTGGCGATTTGTTCGAGGACCGGCAAGATCTCTTTCATGTTGCTGATTTTCTTCTCGTGGATCAGTAAATAAGCATCTTCCAGGACGCACTCCATTCTCTCGGGGTCGGTGACAAAGTAGGGGGAGAGGTAGCCGCGGTCGAATTGCATGCCTTCGACGACGTCCAATGTGGTCTCGAGCCCCTTCGCTTCTTCGACGGTGATCACGCCCTCTTTGCCAACCTTGTTCATGGCTTCGGCGATCACGTCACCGATCGTGGAATCGTTGTTCGCGGCGATGGTGCCGACTTGGGCAATTTCTTTGGGGTCCTTGGTGGCCTTGGAAAGGGTTTTGAGCTCGCCGATCATTGCGGTCACTGCTTTGTCGATGCCGCGTTTCAGCGTCATCGGATCATGGCCTGCGGCGACTAACTTTACGCCTTCCGCGAAAATTTGCCGCGCCAAAACCGTCGCGGTCGTCGTGCCGTCACCGGCAACGTCGGAAGTTTTGCTAGCGACTTCCTTTACCATCTGCGCGCCCATGTTCTCAAACTTATCTTCCAGCTCGACCTCCTTGGCGACGGTAACGCCGTCCTTGGTGACATTCGGCGCCCCGAAAGACTTGTCGAGCACGACATTTCTTCCTTTAGGACCAAGCGTAACGGTCACGGCGTCAGCTAGAATATTGACACCTTTGAGCATCGCGTCACGCGCATCCCGATTAAATTTAACGATTTTAGATGCCATCTTTTCCTCCTCAAATTCTTTTGAATGTTACTGCTCGATAACGCCGAGAATATCATCCTCGCGCATGATCAGGTGCTCTTCGCCGTCGATGTTTATCTCACTGCCGGAATATTTTCCAAACAGGATTCGATCATTTATCTTGAGGTCGAGTGGAGTGATTTTGCCATCATCATTCAGTTTCCCCTTGCCGACCGCGACCACTTTTCCTTCTTGCGGTTTCTCTTTGGCGGTGTCGGGAATGATGATCCCTCCTTTGCTTTTCTCCTCTTCCTCGATGCGCTTCACGATGACCCGGTCTTGCAAAGGCCTAATTTTCACTTCCTGTCTCCTTTCAGATTTTGGCTTTAACCTGCTATTTTTTAAGGGGTTTGCCCTTGATTGCTACCTCGACCCTAATAGACGTAGTAGCTTAAGGCAAAACGAATCTAAGCATCAAATCGTTCATGTCAAGTCTGTGATCCCCCCAAATTTTTATTGTACTCTCGGAGTTTGCTGGAGTTCTCCCTGGGGCATCATCTGCGCTGTTTGCGGGATTCCTCCTCGAAATATTTGCGGTAAAGAATATCCCACTCGCGGCTCCCGACGGGCACGTGGCGCGATAGGGAATTTATTTTTTGGCGCACAATATCATCGATATGATCTTCGCGCTGGAAAAACGCCTGCAACACTCGTTTGGTTTCGGAGAGCGCCCTCCCTTCGTTAGGAAAGTCGCCCAGGTTTGCGCTGCGCAAGCCGTTCATGACGAGATGAGCTAGATGGGAAATTCGGCTCTCCGATATGCGGCTCATAAAATGAACCCGCGCTTGGCGGCAAGCTTTTGCTTCGCCAAAAGAAACATTTTGTAAGGATCCAAATCGCGTGCGCCGCGGCTGACGGAAGCCAGCATTTTGCGGGCGTCTTCCTCGATCGCTTCTTCCTCGGCAAAATTTCTTGCGATGACGTCCACGATTTTGCTCTTCAGCGCGCTGTCTTCGGCTTTCGTGACGATCAGGTCATTGTCGCGGTAGCTCGTGATCACCAGGACAGCAATTCGTTCGAGTTGTTCCGCCCGTAGCTTCATGGACTGTTGACAACTTTGTGGATAAGGTTCCGAAAACCGGTGCGCACACCGGTACAAAATGTGGATTCTGCTTGGTATCTATCCGGCTCTGGAAACGAAGTCAATCACGGGTGAGCACCGCGACTGTGCGTCTCCGTTGCGCTCAAAGCGTGAAAAATTGTTGTACATGCTAAGCTTTTTTGCGAGAATAACAACTTTGAACGTGCTCTAACTAGAAGTGCTCGAAAAGTTATCCACAGGATGAACGAGACCTCCGCTTTGGTTGATTGGAAAGAATGGGAAGCAAAGTCATTTGGCTGTGCATAAACCCCAGCATTTAGAAAGAGGCGCGCGAATTGGCGTGGTGGCACCGGCCGGTAACGTGGAGCCAGAGCGGCTCCAGGCGGGCGTCGAAGCGATGCGAGCCGAGGGGTTTGAGGTTGAATTGGCGGCCAATTTGTTCGCATCCAATGGCTACCTCGCCGGCAATCCGAAACAGCGAGCTGATGATCTGGTAGCATTTTTTCGCCGCGCCGACATTGGCGCAATCTTTTGCGCGCGGGGCGGATTCGGCTCCGTCCAGTTGCTGCCGTACTTGAGTTCGGAGCTCAGAGAATATCCAAAGATTTTCGTGGGCTACAGCGATATTACGGTTTTGCTCAATTGGCTGCGCCAATTTTGTGGCATGGTGACGTTTCACGCGCCGATGGTAGCGATGGACATTGCGCGTGGCCTAAACCCGCGGAGTAAAGCGTATCTTTGGCAAGTGTTGACGGGTGAATTGCGTGAATGGAAGGTGGCGTTGGGAGAAATCATCCGGCCGGGTAGGGTGGAAGCCGAAATGATCGGCGGCTGCCTTTCCCTCCTGGTGACCACGTTGGGGACTCCCTACGAGATCGACATGCAGGGAAAGATCCTGTTTTTGGAAGATGTCGGCGAGAAACCGTACCGTGTCGAGCGCATGCTGACGCAACTTAAAATGGCGGGCAAATTGGATCATGTCGCGGGCGTTTTGTTTGGAGATTTTACCAATTGTGAGGGCGACGGACCGAGAGATATTAGGCAAATTGTCGTCGACTTGTTGGGCGATGCAACCTACCCGGTCGTCATGGGAATGAATGCGGGTCATGGTCGGGAGAACCTGGCACTGCCGTTCGGAGCACGCACGGCCCTGGACGGCAATGCTTCGACATTGGAACTGCTTGAATCTCCGGTAGCCTGATCCCAGGAGCGGCGGACTGATGCGCGGCGCCAGCTACCTTTGCATCGACAGGAACTCGTGCCATTAATCATGGATTTTCAATCGGTCGAAAAATCTTTTCAAGACGCGGTTGCGGAGGGAGTTTTTCCAGGGGCGGTGGTCTTGGTCGCCAAGGACGAACGCATCGTTTATGAACAAGCTTTTGGCAACCGTTCCCTTGTGCCAAACAAGTCGCCGATGCGGTTGGATACGATTTTCGATCTTGCCTCCCTGACCAAGCCTATGGCCACCGCCGCGGCTCTCATGTTGCTCATTCGGGAACGCAAGCTGCGTTTGGATGA
>VBKX01000135.1 GCA_005879435.1 Deltaproteobacteria bacterium | reverse complement strand
GTGGAAATGGCCAGCATGAGAACACCAAACAACCCGCCCGCTAAGACTTTTTGCAACATCACTAGTTACTCCTTTCGATTTAGAGAAGAATCTTAACTGCCTTTGTTTACTTTTTTGACTTCGTTAAGCAATTCTTCGGTAGACAATAGATCCTTTTCCGAATTCCCCGGCCGAATATTGAGATAGCGAACCACCCCCTCTTTATCGATGATGACATAGGATCGTTTAGCAAGGCGGCGTGGCTCGTCGTAAACACCGTACGCTTGCATCATCTTGCCGTCTCGGTCGCTCAGTAGCGGATAATTGATCTTGGCAAAGTCGGCAAAAGCTTTTTGAGAAAATGGCGTGTTGGCGCTGATGCCTAAGACTTCGGTATTCTCAGCTTGGAACGCGGCGTAATTGTCCGAACCGGACGCCTGCAGATCCTTGATTCAAGTGGGGCTAAAGTCGAGCACGTAGAAATTGATTAAAACGTTCTTGCCCTTGAGGCTACTCAGGTTTAGTTTGCCGCCCTTGGTGCTGTCTAGTTCGAAGTCCGGCGCCTTCTCGCCGACCTGAAGTGCCCGGGCAAGTCCAGATGAAGCAAAAACCAGAGCAAAAGCGACCAGCAGCACAGAAATGGTTTTTCCGCTCGTTTTCATCATCTTCTCCCCCTTAGACGAATATTGGGTGAAAATCTTCTAAGCGTGATGTTTTATCTCGTAGAAGTCTTACAGTGTCAATCCCCCTATCGGTAATTTATTCGTCCCCCCGAATGGGGGTTAGTCGAGTCCTTCGCGGACTGCGAGGACGGCGGCTTCGGTACGGTTTTTAACGTCGAGTTTGCGGAAAAGCGACTTCAAATGGCCTTTGACGGTTTCGCGTGCGAGGACGGTAATCTCGCTGATCTCCTCGTTGCTGAGCCCTTCGGACATCAAGCGAAGGATCTTGAGCTCCAGTTCGGTCAGGCCGAATCGTTGGCAGAATTGCGTGATTCGCACTTGGCTCGCAGCAGGCTGGCGATTCGAGGTTTGTTCCAGGGCGAGGTGCGCGAGGTAAGGCGAATGAACAATTTTCCCGGCATGGGTTTGCCGGATGATGTTGATGAATTCAGCGCGATCGGTATCCTTCAAAATGTAACCGATGGCGCCGGCGCGAGTGGCGGCGTTGATTTTTTCGTCTTCGTGGTGCACCGAGAGCATCAAGATTTTCGTGCGTGGGGAGACCGCCGCGATAAGACGAGCGGCCTTTATCCCATCCATTTTCGGCATATCGACGTCCAGCAGCGCCAAATCCGGCGTGGTCTCTCGCGCCCCGGTGACCGCCTCCTGGCCGTTGGCCGCGTCGGCGACCACTTTAATGTCGGTGCCGGTCTCGAGCAGAATCTTTAGACTCTGGCGGAACAGTCGTTCGTCGTCGGCGATGAGTAGTTTGATCGCCATAAGCGTCTTGGTTCTCCGGTACGTCGCCAAAGCCGAGGCAGCTGAGGTCTTCTAACCCGAAGCATTCTCCGGCGCAATACCAGAGGGATGCGGCTTGAGGAGCAGACGGTGGGCGAGCGGCTTGGAATTTTCATCGACTTCGCCGACGGAAATCCTTTCGCCATGCAGCCAAAGCTCGGTTTGATCGGCATAGTGCGCGGAAGATGGATGGCCCGATTGCCCAGTAGGAAGGACGAATCCAGCTCTCGTTGGACTGGCGAAATCGATAATAAAGCGCAATGAGGCGCCGACGGTTTGCGCATAGGGATTGGAATGACGATAGAACCCCACGTTAACAGTCATCTCGTCACCCGGAGTTGCTATCGGCCCGATGCTCAGCAATGACTTTAGAATCTTGACGCGTCCGAGGGCATGATTCATGTGCAGTTGATGTATTTTGCCCCAGCGCCACGATTCGATATTCACGCCGAAATTGTCTTCGAGCTGCGCGCACGTCTCGCGGAGCGACAAAACAACCAGATCCAAGCGCGATCGGCCGGCGAACCAGCTGGAATTCGAATCCCTGAGAATGTTGTCGGTGGGCACGATGCACTGATTCAAGATCTCCACATAGGCCGCGTAGAGATCTTCACCCAACGTGGGAACCAAGAGATTGACCAGCAGGCGATGGTGAAACCAATGAAAGATTGTAGCTTCAATGCTCGTTTCAGCACAGCCGCCATCCCACGAGAGCAGCCGATTGGCGGCCATCTTGACCGTGCGGTTATCATCAGGAATCTGAGCCAATTCGTTTTCGAGGGTCGCGATCAATTCCTTGGCGTGCAATGAAACGGAGTCGAGCTGGATCGCTGCCAGGTCGGCGGCGGAGAACGTTTTGGACGCCTTCAACAACTCTTGGATACGGCGAATCCGATAGGGCGGTTCGAAGAAATGCGAGAGATAGTGAGGATAAGCGGTGAAGCCTTCCGGTGGATTGTAAAGGCACGGCAGCTCTTCGAATGGAATATGGCCGAGCCAGTCATTGCTGGTTTCCCAACCTGCCACGGGAAGCAAGGATGGAACCGTTACCCGCCGGGGAATTTTTCCCGCAAGCGTGTAGCCGATATTGCCTTCGCGATCGGCGTAGACGAAGTTCAAACTCGGCGCCGAGTGCTCGCGCAGGCTTTGCCGGAATCCGTGCCAGTCTCGCGCGCAATTGATGCCATAAACGCTGCGCAATTCTTGGCTACGTTCGTGGGCTGTCCAACGCGCCGTCAATATTTCTTCCCCGGCGGGCGATTCGCCAAAATCGCTGATGGCCGGACCGTGACGGCTCTTGCGTATGATTTTTTCAAGCGGTGTTTTTCCTCGGATTGAGATCAGTTCTCTGCGCGTTTGGAGTTTTTCCCAGCGATCGTCGACCAAATAGAGATCCGGTTCGAGCCGGTGCAGCTTTTCGCGGTAGATTTCCACGTCGTCGCATATGGCTGCGGTGATCCCCCACGCGATGTAAGGATTATGACCGATTT
>VBKX01000134.1 GCA_005879435.1 Deltaproteobacteria bacterium | reverse complement strand
ATAGCTTCTTTCGGCATGCCGAAAACAACACAAGACGACTCGTCCTGCGCGATCGTGGAAGCCCCGGCTTTTTTCATTTCCAGCAACCCCTCGGCGCCGTCGCTGCCCATGCCGGTCAAGAGGACACCGATGGCGTTGGCGCCCGCGACTCGCGCGACGGAACGAAACAGCACATCGACGCTCGGACGGTGGCGTGAGACTAGTGGCCCATCGCTCACTTCCACTACGTACCGTGTGCTGTCACGACTAAGAATCGAGTGGCGATTCCCAGGCGCGACAAGCGCCAGGCCTGCCGTCAACGGGTCGCCATTGACGGCCTCCCTCACCTCGATGCCGCAGGTCTGATTCAGGCGTTGTGCGAAAGCCTTGGTGAAGCCTTCGGGCATATGTTGGACAACCACCATTCCAGGAGCGTCGATGGGCATTGCCTCTAGAATAACTCGCAAAGCTTCGGTCCCGCCGGTAGAGGCGCCGATGGCGATGACTGTTTCGGTACTTTTACCAACGGCGGGTTGGGTCTGCGTTGGTAATACCGTGTCTCCGGATCGCCCCGCCGAAGATCGTTCACTCGCTTGGCGGGGCTTCGCCCGCGATCTCGCGGCCGCGCGTACAGCGTCGATTAGGATGACTGCCGACTCGTGCAGAAACTGTTTTACGGCTAAGCGCGGTTTGGTCACGACTTCGACAGCGCCTTCTTCGAGCGCCTGAATCCCGACCGCCGTGCCTGGTCCGGTGAGCGCGGAACAAATGACGACAGGAATCGGATCCTCTCGGACAATTTTCTTGAGAAAAGTCAGGCCGTCCATGCGTGGCATCTCGATATCGAGAATGATCACATCGGGGCGCTGCTGCTTGATCTTTCCCATGGCAATAAACGGATCCGCGGCTATCGCCACTGTGATCCCAGATTCTTGGGATAGCACGGCCGTCATGACTTCGCGGACCACCGCGGAATCGTCGACTACCAGGACATGCAGGGATCGGTGATCCATGGACACGATTAAACTGCGCCCGCCCCCCAAGGCGGCGCGAAGGAGGCGGTAGGCGCGAGTTTGTTTACGGCAGCCTGATGATAGACCGTTGGGACCACATGCCGGAGTTGTTCGCTGAGACCGTTCAAGCTCTCGGCGTGGCCGACGAACAAGTAACCCGCGGGCGCGAGGTAATTTTGTAGGCGACGAATGACGCGGGCCCGCGACTCTGCATCAAAATAGATTAGAACGTTGCGGCACAAGATCAGGTCGAAAATCCCCGCGATCGGATAGTGTTCGTCGTTTAAATTGAGATTTTCCAAGCGCACAATCGCGCGGATTTCCGGCCCGGCTTTCATGCATCCCGCTTGCGAACCGATGCCCTTGAGCATAAACCGTTTGAGGTACTTCTCCGGTATTTCTTGCGCTTTTACGATCGGCCAAATGGCTCTTCGCGCCGATTCGATGGCGCGCGACGAAAGGTCGGTTCCCATGATCTCTATCTCCCAGCCGCGCTCGGGCGGAAGATAGTCTAAGAGCATCATCGCCAACGAGTAGGGCTCTTCACCGGTCGAGCAACCGGCGCTCCAGACGCGGACCTGTTGCGGCCGCAGTCCGCCGTTAGCCTGGATCACCCAATTGGGTAAGATTTTTTCTTCGAGAAAATCAAATTGCCTGGGTTCCCGAAAAAAATGAGTTTCATTGGTCGAAACGCGATCTAACAACTGGACAAGTTCGCTTTCGCTGGTGTCTTCTATGACGTATTGGTAGTAGGCGAGAAATGACTCAAGACCCAATTCTCGCAGTCGGCGACCAAGCCGGGCTTCCAATAGGGCTTTCTTTGGCGGGCTCAGGCAAATCCCCGCTCTGCTGTAAATGAGCTTGCGATACAAGTTAAACTCACGGTCGGACATCGTTTTCATGGGCCTAGCAAATCAATTCGGTCTTTTTGTCTCGACGGCTGTCTTAAAAGCGCTTGAATTCCTGATCTTCGTTCAAGAATGAACTTGCCGTTCCGTTCGTCTTTAACTCTGGAGCTCGTCTCTGCACCGCCAGTCTGGGATTCGCCGTCGGCATGCGAGGCTGAAATTTTTCCCGGGATTTTTTCGGGGCGGCAGATGGTTGTGAAATGTTTGAAGTCGCAGTTCGAAAAAGCGCCATGAGCTGTTGAAGACTGTCGGCCTGCGACGCCATTTCTTCAGCCGTACTGGAGAGTTCTTCAGCGGCCGAGGCGTTCCGTTGAGTCACTTGGTCAACCTGGATCATCGCGTGGTTAACCTGCGCGACGCCGGCGGCTTGCTCTTTGGAAGCGCTGGCGACATCTTGAACTAGCTCTGCGGTCTTATGAATGGCTGGAACTAATTCTGTCAACAGTTCGCCGGAACGTTCAGCGACGCGGACGCTAGACGCTGTCAAGGCGTTAATTTCTTGCGCGGCGTTTTGACTGCGCTCGGCAAGCTTTCTGACTTCGGTGGCCACGACGGCAAAACCTTTGCCGTGTTCACCCGCGCGAGCGGCTTCGATCGCCGCATTGAGCGCGAGTAGGTTGGTCTGATAGGCGATTTCCTCGATGATGGAAATCTTCTGAGCGATGGTTTTCATGGCGTCTAAGGACTCCGTAACGGCTTTGCTGGACTCCTCCACGTCATGGGCTCCCTTGAGAGCGGTTTGTTCCATCTGACGCGAATTTTCCGCGTTTTGCGTGATCGAGGCGTGCATCTCTTCGAGACTTGCGGTTGTTTCCTCGACCGAAGCCGCCTGCTCACTTGTTCCTCGAGACAAATCTTGCGCCGACGAGGAGACCTGCGTCGCTGCGGCGGAGACCGCATTGGTGGCCTCCCTGACCTGCACTATGATGAGGGATAACTTATCGGCGAAGTCGTTGAACCACTGGGCCATCGAGCCGATTTCATTTCGAGACGTATGTTCAATGCGTTTGGTGAGGTCGCCTTCGCCACACGCGATGTCGCGCAAACCATTCGCCACTTGCTGAATGGGTCGGGATACCTCGCGGCGCACCAAAGCGGTCAACACCAACGAAACCAGCAGCAGCCCCAGTCCTTCTCGAAGAACAGCGAGCCACCAATACCGGCGTAGCGACGCCTCCACTGATTCGGTGGAGAGAGATACGGATACCCTTCCGACCGGCTGATTAGAGTACTTCACATAGCGGGTTGCGGTAACGATCTCTCCCGGGTTTTGTTGTGCTCCTTTCACCGCGATGACCTTTCCGGACGTCTCTCGGACTTCGAGAAATCGAATCATCTCGTCGCTGCTAAAGCCGGCAACGACGGCGTCGATATTTGCTTGATTGAAAGTAAACAGCGACGTGGCGACGTTCGCGGCGAAGAGATCGGCAAAGCGGATCGCCTGATCTTCGAGGCGGTTAACCAAAGAATGGCGCTCGAATTGAACACTGACCAAAGTCGCCAGAGAGGACATGAGCAGCAAGGAGAGACCGATCACGACGCTAAAACGAACGGTAAGTCGGTTGCTCCAGCTTCCGCTGGCGATTTTTGAGAAGAAATCACTCATTGGCTGCAGTTTTCGCCGATTATCGGACCGGGATCGCTCCCTGCGATCCGATAATCTTGCGGCCTTCGGCCGTAGCCATGAATTCGATGAAACGCTTGGTGAGCCCCTGTGGTTCTCCTTGAGTCACCAGTCCGCGTTCACTGAAATAGCGGTACTTCCCAGAGCGCGCGGCTTCCGGCGCAGGGATTACGCCGTTGATCGCGACGGCTTTGATGTTCTCATAATCATTAAAACTAGAGCCCAAATTGACAATTCCCACCGTGCCCGGACGTTTATCGAGAGCGGCCAAGATCTCGCTTCCGCGCACTAACGCAATCGCTTCGGCTGTAATCGTTAAATCCTTAAAGCAAGACATTTTTTCACGGAACGCTTCCGTATTGTTGTCGTCTTTTTTGCGCGTCAAAACGGTGATCTTGGCGTCGTTGCCGCCGACGTCTTTCCACGATTTAATCCTACCGCCGAAAACATCGCAGATCTGCGCTTCGGCAAGATTGGTGACGGGGATCGACTTGTGAAACGCGACGCCGGCCGGCGTGCGCGCGATCGGAAGATAGAGGAGCTTGGTCTTTTCCGTCTGAGCCAGCGGCCGGGAAATTATGCCGATGTGGAATCTGCCCAAGCGCACTCCGGCGATACCGCCCTCGCTGCTCATCGACTCGGGTCGAACTTCGATAGCGTCTGCGGGATTTTTCGCCATATAGGCCTTGGCCAAGTCAGTGACTTCTTCATTGAGGGATCCCGAACCGCCGACAACAATCTTTTCTTGTGCTGAACCGGAGGCGCAGCTGAAAAACAGCACCAAGATTGCGATAACTTGTGTCTTCATGTTCATGTTACTCCCTTCTCCGTTCGTAATTTTCCTAAGTCTTCCAATTATGTAATACCACCGTCCGTCTGCCGGTTGGTGCGTCGGCTCGTTTTACCCTTGAGCCAAGAAGGTGATGGCAGACTAGGGGAGTTGCGCACTTTTTAGAGAATTTTTTTCACTCAGTCGCCCATCATGTTCTGCAACTGCAGTCGTAACAGCAAGTTCCGTTCCGAAGATCGAGCATCGGCGCATGACACTGCGTCACTTTTTCTCAGCCAGGTAATCTACGAGTATTGCCGGAAAGTTGGTTACCCATTGTGCGGAACAGCCGTCGAAGGATCGAATGATTGCCCGATTTGCCGAAAGAAGCTGAGTCATGGTGGAGTGAACACGCCGAAAAGGTTATTTCGCTTTAATTTTCGGAAATGGCTCCGCGCCTTTTATTACAAGGCCGAAATGATGGGTCCGGCGCATCTCTGAGCGTCGCGTCATCGACGATCTTTTTCGCTTGAGAATGCCGGTCGGGCCAAGTTAGGCTAGGGATGACATTTGATTGCAGCGTTTCAATGAAATTGTTATCGGCGGCGAAAGCTTTTCAATCGGCGTACCTGAAAAATCGTAATCGGCTCACAATTCCCTTCGGAGCAGCGCCGCCGCATTCAGACTTCCGGTTTCGGCAGCCAAAACTCTTTGGCGCGGATCGTTGTTTTCCACCCGATCTGTTACCTCACGTATCGCGGCTGTGCTCCGGCGTTGAGTTTCATTCGTGTCGGCGACGGCTGGTCGGCGGATTTGGCCGCGCTGAGATGCTGATTGCTTTTGATCCGCTATCTTTATCCGGAACACGCTCATAAGCTGTTGCAGGTGTTCGGCTTGATTAGCCATCCCCTCAGCGGTGCTGGAAAGTTCCTCGGCGGCGGCCGCATTTCTCTGAGTCACCTGATCAACCTGAGTCATCGCCTTGTTCACCTGGGCGACTCCCTCCGCCTGTTCTCTCGAAGCCGTTGCCACTTCCTGAACTAGTTCCGCGGTCTTTCTGATCGACGGTACTAGCTCTTTTAGATTTCTTGGGCGGCAATTTGGCTGCGCTCGGCGAGCTTTCTCACTTCCGTGGCCACCACGGCGAAACCTTTGCCGTGTTCGCCGGCCCGGGCGGCTTCGATGGCGGCGTTGAGAGCGAGAAGATTGGTTTGATAGGCGATCTCCTCGATGATGGAGATTTTTTCTGCGATGGTTTTCATGGCATTGGCCGACTCCGTAACGGCCTTGCCGGATTCTTCTACGTCGTTGGCGCCGCTGAGCGCCATTTGTTCCATTTGGCGCGAATTTGCGGCGTTCTGCCTAATGGAAGCATTCATCTGTTCCAAGCTGGCGGTGGTTTCTTCAACCGACGCGGCTTGTTCACTCGTGCCGCGAGAAAAGACTTGCGCCGAGGCGGAAACCTGACTCGCCGCGCAATAGACCGTATCGGCGGCAGATTTAACCTGTTCCACTAAACCTTGCAGTCCCACGATCATTTGCGAAAAAGCCCCTTCCATCTTGCCGATCTCATCGTCGTTGCGGCTATTCACGGTTCCGGTCAAGTCACCTGCGGCGACCGCTTGAGCCACCGAAGCCAGATCGTTAATTGGCGTAGCGACCCAACGTTGAATGACGATGTAGGAGCCGGCTCCGGCCACCGCGAGGGAAATGACGGCTAAAAGAAGAAAGGTGGCGATGATCCTTGAGCGCGCGGCTTGGACGATGGTTCCCCGCGACCCGATGGTAAGGTAGAGCGTACCCTTTTGGTGAATCACCGGCTGAAGGACATGATAGTTTTCATCAAAATAAAGAATTGCAGTTTTCCCATCGCGCCGTTGAATCATCCGCTGGACTTGACTATTCACTTGTTGTTTCTTTTCCTGCTCTGGGTCGCTATGGAACACCAACCTGCCCTGCGCATCATAGAGGGCAACATGGGAGAGCTCCGGATTCTCTTTTAACAACAGCGCCACGTCGCCTTTTAACACGACGAAGGTCGCGGGGTCGTAACCGACTTGGGATAACACATCCCTCACGCGATCCTTTAACGGCTTGGCGATTATCTCGGAACGTTCCTCGAGCCAATGAAGATACTCGCTGGTGAAATACGTGATATTGATCCCCATGCCGACGCCAATTACCAAAACCAAAAGGCCGGCAATCGCGGCGGCGACTTTGAACCTTAAACTGTTTTGAATCAGTTTCATTATCATCCCTCTCGTTCAACGATCGGATGCCGGTTATAGGTGGCGCTAAAGCCAAGCGTGCCGATTCGTGTGGCAGCGGGGTCTTTGACTATTGGATGACTTCTCGATCCGCTAGAATCGCCGGAAATATTGATCCTCGTAGGTTTTGTCAGCTAAGCCATTGCCCGTCTTGAGCGATCGAGGGCGCGCCGATGGCGCCGTTGATTTCAGCGGACTCAAGTCGGCCTTGGTTATCGCAGTGCGGGTTGGCGCCGGCCGCAAAGACGGGTCGCGCGCTGGTTTGCCGTCTACCCGGAACACGCTCATGAGGTGTTGCAGGTGTTCAGCTTGAGTGGCCATTCCGTCCGCCGTGCTCGACAGTTCCTCGGCGGCAGCCGCATTTGTCTGGGTCACCTGATCGACTTGGTTCATGGCTCGGTTAACCTGCCCCACTCCGGCCGATTGTTCTCTGGACGCAGTGGCGACTTGTTGAACTAGCTCTGCTGTTTTGCGGATCGCGGGAACCAGCTCGGTGAGCATGTGGCCGGCCTTTTCGGCTACTCTAACGCTCGAAGATGCCACACTGCTGATCTCTTGAGCCGCATCTTGACTCCGCTCGGCGAGCTTTCTTACTTCCGCGGCGACCACGGCGAAGCCTTTGCCGTGATCACCGGCCCGAGCAGCCTCAATAGCAGCGTTCAGAGCTAACAGATTGGTCTGATATGCGATCTCCTCGATGATGGAGATTTTCTCGGCGATGGTTTTCATGGCGTCGACAGACTCGGCGACGGCTTTGCCGCTTTGCTCGACGTCTGTTGCCCCCTTTTGAGCCATTTGTTCCATCTGTCGGCTGTTCTCCGCGTTCTGTGTGATCGATGCGTGCATTTGCTCCAGGCTGGCGGTGGTTTCTTCAACTGAGGCAGCTTGTTCGCTCGTCCCGTGCGACAACAATTGGGCCGATGAGGAGACTTGGCTGGAGGCCTCAGAAACTGCACCGGTCACCGACCGCACTTGGTCGATAACTTCGCTCAATGTCGTGGTGAACCGATTGAATGAGCGCGCTACGTCACCAAT
>VBKX01000133.1 GCA_005879435.1 Deltaproteobacteria bacterium | reverse complement strand
GTGTTGAAATAAACCTGGGTCGTATAGACCGCCACGCGAGCGCGACCGCCGAGCAAGAGGGGCACCTCGAAGCTCTCGATCGTCTGTATGAATAACAGCAGAGCCGCCGCTGCGGCGGCCGGCAAGAGAAGCGGCAAAGTGACACGGCGAAATGTCAGCCAGGTAGTGGCGCCTGAGATGGCTGACGCTTCTTCGAGGCGTGGATCGATCGATTGCATCGCGGCAGACATCAGCAAGAACGCCAAGGGCGTCAGTTCCAGCGATTGCACCCAAACCATGCCCCCAAAGGAATAGATATTGAGAAACCGCGGCACGCCGGTGAGCGCGTTGATGACATAGTTGAGTACGCCGATGCTCGGACTCGCCGAGAGGATCCAAGAGATCGCAATGATCACGCCGGGAATGATAATGCGCCCAAGGGTAATCATGCCGATCAGCTTTGCCAGCGGCGTGTTGGTACGCTCGACGGTCCACGCTAAAAATGTCCCGCAGAAAAAAGCGCAGAAGCTCGACAAGAACGCGAAGTAGAGCGTGTTCAGGCTCGCTTCCCAAAATTCACTGATACCGTACGCCCTGGCGTAGTTGGCAAGCGTGAAGCTCAGCTCGAGAAATCCCGGCTCACCGGGACGAATCGTTTTGAGGCTTGTCCAGACGATTAGAAGAAGCGGAACAAGAACCTGATAGGCGAGAATAGCGACCAGACCGATGACAACGATACCACCGCCACTCATCAGCGGCGGCCGCGTGCCGGTTCCCCAACGGAGCGAGGTCGTCGCCATGACGTCAAAACATCCGAGCGGTTATTTCATCCGGCCGATCGATTGATTCCACGCCTCGTGCAGCCGCTTGGTGACGTCGTCGCTGACGATGTTATAAGTCACCAGCTTGACGTTATCGGGCAAGTACGGGTGCTTGATCGTCAGCGGCCCGCGCAAAATGCTGTTGATCAAATTCTGGCTATCCTCTGAGAGCGTCCAGTCGACAAACAATGCCGACGCGTAAGGATGCTGGGTATTTTTGTTGATCACCATGGCACCAGCGAACGAAAGCACGGGCGCTGTCAGCACCATCGCAAACGGCGCTTTGGGATCCTTTCTCTTGGCTTCCACGCCGGTGTAGAAATAATTGTCGCCCTGCAGCGCATGATCGCCGGTGAGCATGAGCTCCATGCGCTGGGTGTGGCCTTGCTGGATAATCGGCTGATTTTGTCCCATGCATTTGAGCCACTGTTTCCGGCGGATCGAAAGAAACCTGCCCCTTGAACTCTGGCTTGCAGAGATCGAACCAAGTCTTTGGCGCCTTGTCCGCCTTGATCAAATCCGTGTTGTAAGAGATCCCATGTTCGGCCCAGTACCACGGCGTCCAGCGACTCTCCGGTTCGATGAATCCTTGGTATTGCTTTAAAATCTTTTTCGTCGCCGGCGTCGGATATTTGGCGACTAGATTTTGCTTGAGAATGACGGCCATGTCCGGCACACCGAGCGTGAGAATATCGGTCAAATGCCGGCCCGCGGTTTCCTCGGCGATAAAGCGCTCCGCCGCGTCCTGCGAGCCAATATCACCCATCTCGACTTTCACGAACGGATAACGTTTCTCGAAAAGACCAACGTGATCGCGCGCGATCTTGCCGCGCCAAGTGTGAACGAAATTGAGTTTGGCCTCCTTGCGCGCGCCCTCTTCCAACTGTTTTGTTCGTTGCTCGGCCGGCAATTTTGCCAACGAGGCATAGAGCTGCTCCACTGATAACTCGGCGGTAAAACCAACCTTC
>VBKX01000663.1 GCA_005879435.1 Deltaproteobacteria bacterium | reverse complement strand
AACATTCTCTCGCCGGGATTCACCGATACGGACATGCTGCCCGACCAGTATCGAGAATACGGCGCGAGTCTGTCGCCCTTTAATCGCGTCGGCGCTCCGGAAGATATCGCCGAGGTGGCCCAATTTCTCGCCAGTGACGCCGCCCGTTGGATCACCGGACAGAACGTGCAAGCGGGCGGCGGGGTGGTGTGAAAATAGCGTCGTCGTGAACAGGCCGTCGTGCTTGAAACCGATTCCATTAAAGCACGAGAGATCGCGCGTGCGTATCTCGGGCTGGCCAATTACGTAACCAACTTGCGCGCTCTCGGTTTTACTGATGAGGATTTCACAAATGGCGGTAGTAATCGGTTGTAGATGCCATTGTCGCCTGGGTACGATTATCCAGCAGCCCCGCCGCCAGATCTCGTCATTCTCGCCGCGGCAGCAGGGCGGTCCGCCGTGAGCGCTTGCAGGCAAACGTGGTCAGCACCGGCGGCATGATGCGCTCGAACCCGCGGGATGATGGCGCCGAAATCACCCCAGCAGCGGGAAGAGAGGCCGATGGGCTGAGAGGTGCTTAAAGTTGCCAGATTTTGAGCTGGGAGGTTTTTCAATGGAAACAATGAAACAAAGACGTTTAGGCAAAAATGGACCGATGGTTTCGGCGATCGGGCTCGGTTGCATGGGCATGTCCTACGCTTACGGCCAACGCAACGATGCGGAATCTATCGCGACGATTCATCGCGCGCTCGAACTCGGTATCAACTTTCTCGACACGGCTGACATCTACGGCGCGGGCGCAAACGAAGAGCTGGTCGGCCGCGCCATTCGTGGCCAGCGCGATAAATTCGTGCTCGCCACAAAGTTCGGCATTGTCCAGACGGCAAATACACAGGTCCGCGGTGTGAACGGCCGACCGGAATATGTGCGCGCGGCCTGTGACGCGAGCTTAAAAAGACTCGGCGTCGACACAATCGACCTTTACTATCAACATCGCGTCGATCTCGAAGTGCCGATCGAAGAGACCGTGGGCGCCATGGCGGGCTTGGTCCGCGCCGGCAAAGTTCGTTACTTGGGTTTGTCGGAAGCCGCGCCCGAAACAATCCGCCGCGCGCAGGCCGTTCACCCGATCACCGCCCTGCAAACCGAGTATTCCCTTTGGAGTCGCGAACCCGAAGAAAAAATCTTACCGACCGTGCGTGAGTTGGGCATTGCCTTTGTTCCTTATAGTCCGTTAGGGCGGGGCTTTCTTACGGGCGCGATCAAGCGTGTGGAGGATTTGACAGCGGATGACTGGCGCCGCACCAATCCCCGCTTTCAGGGAGAAAATTTTCGCCGCAATCTGGATCTGGTGAGCCGGGTCGAGGCGATTGCACACGAAAAAGGCTGCACCGCCTCACAGTTGGCGCTCGCTTGGGTGCTGGCGCAAGGCGACGACATGATCCCAATCCCTGGGACCAAGCGACGCAGCTATTTGGAGCAGAACGCCGCGGCTGTAGAAATACGGTTAAGCGCTAAAGATTTACAGCGCCTTGATGAGATCGCGCCGCGCGGTGTCGCCAGTGGCGAACGTTATTCTGCAGATATGATGGGACAGGTGAATATATAGCTGGTGTTTCGCTCGATCGCTACTTGCGAGCCTGCTTGGGCGCGACTTTGGGCGAATCATCTTTATTTCCAGCGAATCCGACATCATGACTCCGCCGGAAATGATTCATTATAGATTCACCAAGTCAACTCAACTCGATTGGGCTTTATCGCGAATTGCATTGATCCCCGCGCATTGTTCCCGTCATCGATAAGATTTCAATCGCTGTTCGAATTGAGCCATCATTTCGGCGTCTGCCGATAATTCGGCAGGCACCATTGGGTCACATTTTCTTTTCTTCATGCTAAAAGTAATTTGCCTTCTCGAAAGCGCTGCATTTTCACAGTTTACATCAAAATTTCTCGACGAACGATTTTGGCACGGAGGTTGCGCGTAATTATTAGGGAAAAGACCGAAGAAAGGAAATGTTCAATGAAACTTTCGTTTGTGCCTCTCCTTCTCGAAGGAAAAACGCTCTCGGCTGAAGCGCGAAACGCGTTGCGTGAGAATCGCCGCGGGGATGCCGCCGCATTGCTCATGCAGCAATACGATTTGGACTGCCGTGAGGCCGGCGCATTAGTCGACGTGTCAGTGTGCGATGAGGAGAGGAGTGAGTGAGCGCAGTCTGCGGCGAGCTATGGCATTGCGTGGACGGCTCGTTAAATCGTCATTAGCGATTTGAGGAGCGGCAGTTGAGCAATGAATCGCGCCCAATCGTCGGTTCGCTACTGGTGGTTCTTTCCACGGTCACGATTGGCGGCATCAGCTTATTATTGATGCTGCTGTGGGAGCCTAATACGCCGGTAGCCCGTTGCGGCAGAGGGACG
>VBKX01000667.1 GCA_005879435.1 Deltaproteobacteria bacterium | reverse complement strand
ATTAAATCTCTGCTAACGTCCAAAATTCTTTAAAGGCCGCCGATCATTTCGAATGCCGTGCTCCTGAATTGCGGCAATTCATCGCGCAAGGAAGACCACCCTGTTACAGCAACAATAGATAGACCGATATTGGTGCCGACGGTCTGCTTCCAAGGCGACAGTAGTTTCTACGGCCGAAAGCTAAATTTTTTATTCTGTTTCGGTTCAGCGTCGCCAAATTTTCCTATCTTAATCATTGGTTAGTCTAATGCGTGGTTCAGTTCAATCCTATGGCTTCCTTTCCGCCAAATACCTGTCGCCTTCCGTCGCTCCGGCAAACTAAAGCCCGTATTTGATCACTGTCGATAAGTTGGCAGCGGTTCCCAGTCAGAGTTTTTGCTCCGTCATCACGAGTCGACACCCTCGCCGATTTTCCAAGACTTCCCCTGCGGAACAAGCCTGAATTTCGGCGCGCGCCGAAAGATCGTCACGTCACTCTGCCGTCATCCATAATCTTCAGTGGGCCCCGACATGTTACTCCTGATAAATTCTCACCACTTGCGCCAGCCTCGCTCGTTTGCCGCGGTTGGCCCATGTATTGCCATATCAGCTTACGCAGAGTCAGTTGGAAAGGTGGTGGGTCTGATGAAAGTGGAAGTCTCATTGTTCGCGGGGTTGCTAGTGATCGCTACGACTTTACTCGCTCGGGCGCAAATCCAAGGACTGGAAGGGGCGCTGCTGTCGATGGCGGTTGAATACAGTTTTCGCGGCGTGCGCGCGGGTTCGAGAATTCTCCACAGTATGTCGCGCTGGATTGGGTAAGCGCGAGCGACCGGCGGCGGTTATCGATCACGGGGAGGCTCGCGATGTTAGACAAAAACGAAATTTTTATGTCCAGGCCTAAGTTTGCATTGAACGGTTTGCCTTGGATCGCGCATCTGTCAAGGGAAAGATCAGCTCGAAGGAATTTTGGTCGCGGTTGTTGACGGCAATTTCATCTGAATCGATGGCTAATCGATGTTAAGGATCACGACTTGCCATGACCGCTCACGAACTGTCTTCGAGCTTGAAGGAAGTCTTACGGGTCCGTGGGTCGAGGAATTAAAAGACTGCTGGCAACGAGCGGTGAGCTGCGGCGAGCGGGTCACCGCTGTGCTGAAACAGGTGTCGTATGTCGATAGCGCCGGAAAAACGCTTTTGGCCGAAATATATCGGCAGACGGCAAAGCCACGTCCATAATTAGGGATTGATATGCTGGCTCTGTCTGATCTCAACGATACACGAATGATCGATGACACCTTTGTTTACAAAGGTAGCGAACTTCATTTTCGTGATTTGGGACAGGGGTTGCCGCTGATTTTTATCCATGGGTTTGGCGCCTCCATGGATACGTGGCGGTTGTTGGTAAAAGATCTACGCGATGAATTTCGCCTGGTGTTCCTTGATCTTAGAGGCCACGGCTATTCGGCGAGGCCGCGCGATTCACGCTATTCCATTCAAGACCACGCCGACGCCGTCTTCGGCTTGATGGAGCACCTCGGGCTCAAGAGCGCAGTTTTGGTGGGTCACTCTCTAGGTTCGGGCGTGGCACTGCTGGCGGCTTTGAACGAACTTTCCAGGCCTACCCGTTTAGTGTCGAAGGTTGTTTTGCTCGCAGGGTCGGCATATCCGGAACAGCTGCGTTTTTTTGGGCGGTGGTTGGGCGTGCCGGCCATCGCATGGCTGGCGACGCAATTGACCCCAGCGAGTCTCCTAACCCGAATGGCCCTGCGTCGTGCTTTCTACGATCCCGCGAAGGTTACGGATTCCCTGATTGAGTTATATGCGAAATATCAGAGAATACCGGGAACGATTTATGCGTTAATGTGGACGGTTCGGAACTTTATTACCGCCGATATCGATTTGGTAAGACGATCGTTGAGCCAAATTCAGATCCCCGTGCTCAACATACTCGGGGAGCATGACCGGATTGTTCCGCGATCGACGGCTGAGGCTTTAAGCAAATTATTACCTCAATGCAGCCTCGAGATCATTGACGGCGTCGGGCATATTCCGCAGGAAGAGAGTCCGGAAGCCGTGATTCAGCTCATAAGAAAATTCGTTCTTGCGCCGTAGTCGACTTACGACTGTGTCGATTGTCGATCAAAAGGTTTTAGCTTCATCATGATGATCGCCTGCCGCGTGAGCATGTTGGTTGCGCGCGATGTTCGACGCGTCGGCGAGAACACCACGGTCGTGCAAAGCAGCGCTTCAGTTCGATCCCAGGGTTAGTGTTTGCGCTGCCATATAATTTCATAGTTAAATCCCTTAATATTTTTGTCCTATCGAGCCCGTTGAGACTGCGTGTAGACATAAGGGTGCCGAGCAAGTCGCAAAGTCGCCGTTTCTGGGACGATGCCCGTGAACGTTTGAGAGAATGAGTATTCTGAACAACGACGCGGTGCACGCCGCGACCGAGTTGCCCGTTTCCGAGCACGAAATGAACGATCCGATTCTTGAAGTTGATCACCTCTCCCTCGCCTATCCGGGCGGTCGTGGCCACGCCGCAACGGAGATTCTGAATGATATCTCTTTCAACGTGAAGCGTGGGGGAGCGCTCACGCTTGTCGGCCCGTCTGGTTCCGGGAAGTCGAGTGTGCTTCGCTGTCTCAACCGTCTCGTCGAGCCGTCGTCGGGGACGGTGCGATTCGATGGGCGCGACACCCGATCGTTGGATCCCCGCGAGCTCCGGTGTCGCGTCGCGCTTGTCATGCAGACGCCCGTGATGTTCG
>VBKX01000666.1 GCA_005879435.1 Deltaproteobacteria bacterium | reverse complement strand
TCGCTGATATGGCAAGGCTTGCTCGTTCTCAACATAATGACCGTACTCTTCGCCGTAACCGTGGTGTTGATCCGGCCGGTCGCCTTCCTCTTGTCGTTGTCGCGCACCAACCTTGAGCGTCGCAGCTGTTTCTTAATCGCGTGGTTCGGACCGCGCGGCCTGAGCTCGTTACTACTGATCCTCGTGCCGGTATTCGCCCATGTGCCGGGCAGCGAGCAATTGTTCGTGGTTTGCTGCCTCGTCGTGCTGCTCTCCGTGGCGCTGCATGGTGGCTCGTTGATGTTGCTGAGCCGAACGCCGCCTCCGCCCACTCCCGTAAGCCCGAATCAAATCGACACGGCAACACCAAGAGCTAATGAGGGCGCGCCCCGTCCAGTCGCTGCTGCGAACGACAGCGATCGGATATCTATCGAAGAACTTCGCGCGCTGCAATCTTCCGGCGCCCCGTTGTTGATCGTCGACGTTCGCGCCGAGACGAGTTTCAACTCGAGCGAATTTCACGTCCGCCGTATCGCCGAACTCAACGTGCCGCGCGAAACCTGGATCATTACGTTCTGCGCTTGACCGGACGAAGCCACCAGCGCCCGTGCGGCGCAGGAACTCAAACGAGCCGGATGGCAGCGCGCGCGAGCGCTTATCGGCGGCTGGGACGCTTGGCAAGCCGCCGGACTACCCGTCGCCAAGAAGGCAGGTCTGGATACCTAATCGGCGCGCGCGCCGAGCAACGTTGCCACCCATCTAACGACAACGAAACTTCCTCGCCAAGCATTGCTTTGTTAGTGCCGCTAGTTTTTTGCGACGTCGGTACCGGCCGAATTTGCCACTCTTATACCATTCATCCCCAATCCGCGCTCGCGAGAATCCGCGAATTTATGAGACTTCATAGTGTCCCGAATTGTTTTCCTTTTAATTTTAGATGATCTGCGGATGGCCTCGGCCTTGCTCACTCGAAAATTTGAGATTCAAAGCCATCCGGTTTGCCGAGTCGGCTTATTGGCTGACCGGGCATCCGGTAAAGGGTAAGCACAGTCGCGGAGGATTCAGTGCCCAATACAGCGCTGAACTTGGACGCCGTCGGTAAAAGAACATTGATTATGGAAAGGCAACGTCACGTCTGTGTAATCGATTGGTTCGGCGTGAGCTATGACGGGACAATGCCAAGCGTTGTATTCGCATGCGACGAGAATTGGTTTGGTCTTTTTCCGGTCTCGCCGCCGAATCCGCCGGCCTTGGAGTCCACCGATTGGCCGGATGGTCAGAATGGTTTTTATCCATAAAGTCTCGGAACGCCCATCGTTCGAGGTCGCTGGCTTTGAGCGTGTTTATCGTTAGGTCCGAATCGTCAAGGCAAATGCAGTTCGGCATCGCTCGTCTCAAAGACCAGAGCTAGGCGACGTACATGAGCTGGGATTAAGAACGCAGGGGGATGTCCTGTGGCAATAATGGATCACTACCTGGTGCTTGGCATCTCGCGGCGAGAGAATTTTCGCGGTATTCGCGACGCCTATCGAGAACTGGCAAAGCAATATCATCCGGACCGCGCGGGGCCGGATGCGCTCGACAAATTTCGCGACATACAGCAAGCCTACGAAAATCTTTCAGATCCCGAGGAAAAGAGAATGTACGATCGCGATCTCGAGCAAAACGAGATAATTAGACAGTCGAGTTCGGAGCCGATCACTTACCCATCGCGCCCCAGGCCCGAGTTTCGCAGACCGGGGCCCCTATCACTGCTGCACGAATATAGAAGCATCCGTCCTTCGTTTGAAACACTATACGAACGGTTCATCAGAAACTTCACGAAAAGGCAGATTCCCAAGGGCGAACGGGTCGAAGGATTGAATCTCGATCTGGCTCTCTCGCCTGAAGAATCGGCTCAGGGTGGAACCGTTGCCGTAGGGGTTCCGGTTTTTTTCTCGTGCCCCCAGTGCTACGGGACCGGTCGGGACTGGCTCTTCCCTTGCGCAAATTGCGCCGCTCAAGGCGTCATGGAAGCCGAGAAAACGATCTATGTGCGTATAACGCCCATGCTACCCGAAAGATCCGTTATTGATGTTCCGCTTCAGGGACTCGGTATCCATAATTTGTTTCTCAGTTTGCATACACGAATCGCCCACCAAGAATAGCAAATCCCAACCCCAAACCCGGGAACTGGGTTGTTCCCAAAATGTTTCCCACGCCAATTCGGCTTAACCATAGGAACTGAACTCTCATCAAGTCATCAGCCTCGCTTTTTATGCGTTTTTCAGTGTGACTCGCGTTACCGATCGGCCGGTCGTTTTTTGTAATCAGTAGGTCTGATTGGAAGCTGACAAAAAGTCCTGCGGGTGTGGCGACGCGTACCTCACCCCGCTTCAAAACCCAATCCGAAACCGGTTTTTGGTGGGATTTGTTGGCTCGCATCGCGATTTTTCGGGAACGCGGCTTATTTTAGGATTCAGTGGTTGCGTCTGAGAACTCTGCTACTGCGCCCACTGGCGTCGTTTCCCGTAAACACCCTGTAAACCATTGTCATCGAAAATGGCGCCAACAAGGCCAACCTGAACAATGTGAACAATCTGAAACGGAGAAATAAACGCAAACAAAAACACGGAGCTAAATGAACTCCACATCTTCCTTCTATTTTCTCGTTTTTGCTACCGCTAGTTTGAGGTAGGTGTGGGAGCTAGTTTGAACGAGTTTTGAAGTTCGCGGTCGTGGCGGAATTGGCAGAATGGGAGAACGGTGTGCGGCAAATAGGGGCGCGTGGCGCCGCTCGCTCAGGACAAGGCTCTTGCCAAAATCATAGACGTTCAGTGGAACACGCCAATCCTGGGAGTGGGCACTAATTTGGCCGGTCTTCGGAACTCAAGCGGCACACGGCCCAACGAGGAGAAACAATAGCCATGCTCCACAGCATATCGACCTTGGGCATCCGCAATCTTCGCGACGTCTTCTGTGAAAACGACCCCGCGCGTCGGCGCGCAGCGATAGACGAGATATTTTACCGAAGATTGCGTGTTCTACGATCCCAAGGGAGGCGTTTACCGAGGCCGCGACGAGATCGATCGCATCGCGGGCGCGATCAAGGCAACTTACCCTGATTTTCGATATCAGCCGATAGCCGGGCCCGAAGAGTTGGGCGACGGCGGTCGCGTCCGATGGGTGTCCGGCCGTCCGGTGAGGCGCCAGCTTATGCTGGTACTGATTTCATCATCGCGCGGGACGGCCGGATTGCAGCCGTTTAGCAGATTACCCCATCAGCACTTCGCTGATCTGCACGACCGGCTGAATATCGGTATAGTTCGGCGCGTCCCCTTGGAGCTCGGCGGCGTGTGGAGCAAAAGCGGTTGCGAACACCTCAGCGGAGTCGAAGGTGGCGTGCACCATAGCCACGAAGGCCGTGGGCGACCTCGGCGTACTGCCGCCAATTCCGCGTGATACCCGAATGGTTTTCATCGCTGCGCCCATTCGTTTTTGAAATAGCGGAATGTGGGTCTTCAAGTAGTAGTCCATGTTGAATGTGCGGCCTTGGCCGGCCGGGTAGGCTACGGTGACTTCGATCATTTAATTCTCCTGTGCGGGTTGATAAGGCGTCGAACCATTCAGCCGCGCGGCTGCTAACCAGCTGTTACCCTCTTCGTTACTCATTGTTTTATTCGTTTATTAATACCGATCGATGGGCTTCGATTTGGGCTTGGTAATCCGCATCCCTTGTCGGGTAATATGCCTTCAATACCTTCTCTCGGTTGGCGGCAAGTGAAGAACGGTCGACTTTTCTTAACCACAACCGAAGTTCCTCCTTCGTCGGATTGGTGCAGTAAACAGGAGATCCAGGCTGTTGCCGCCACGATTCAGCGATTGTTCCGGCGTCAACAGAATCGAAACCAATTCGATCAATGAGTTGAGCAACTATTTCTTTTG
>VBKX01000665.1 GCA_005879435.1 Deltaproteobacteria bacterium | reverse complement strand
TGCTCCACTCCTCCTCCTCACGCTCGCGTGAGAGTAGTGAATTACCAACAATGATGTCAACTAAAACCAATCCAGATGGATAGCCGAAAAACCGCTTGACGCCTGGAATTGATTTTCCTATTTTCCAGCTAGCCCCAATGAAATTGTTTCGTCGGACAAAACTCTTTTTGCTTCTCGGTAGCGCACTGTGGCTGTTTTCGGCCCGCGGTTTCGCCGCCGACAATATCCGCATCGCTTTCTCGGCGATTTCACCCACTCAAGGCGTGCTGTGGGTCGCCGACGTGGGCGGATTTCTAAGCAAGAACGGTCTTAACGCGGAAATCATCTATACGCGCGCTGCTATAGAGACGCTGGTCGCCGGTGAAGTGCAGTTCGGTCAGATGACCGGTTCGCTCATGTTTTCCGCGAGGCTGCAGGGCGCCGATCCCGTGATGATCGCCGGCGTGCAAGATGTTCTCAATGATCGGCTCGTCGTCCGGCCGAACATCAATTCCGTGGAAAGTCTCAAAGGAAAACGGATTGCCGTATTCCGCTTTGGCTCGGCATCGCATATGCGTTTGCTCAACGTGCTGCCGCGATACGGGATGAGCGAGAGAGACGTCACTTTCCTTCAGGTCGGCGATGCTCCGGAGCGCTTGATCGCGATCAATAGCGGCTCGGTGGAAGCCACCCTGCTCTCGCCTCCGGAACATTTCGAAGCGGTTCGTTTGGGCATGAAAATCCTCCTCAATCTGCGCGACCTCAATGTTCCCTATCAGGGAAGCGGCCTAGTGACGACCCAGCGCCTGGTCGCGCGCAATCGCGACCTGGCCAGACGTTTCCTCAGAGCGTATGTGGAAGCGATCCACGCCGTGCGCACCAACCCGACGCTTTCCAAGCGAGCGTTCGCGAAGTACCGCCAAACCAAGGACGAGAAGCAGATCGAGGATGCCTATCAAACATTGCGCGAGATGGTGCCACAGAAGCCGTATCCGTCCATTGATGGCTTCAGGACCATCATTCAGGACGCCGCTGCACGGATCCCCGCCGCCAAGAACGCCAATCCGAGAGATTTTATGGACACCAGCTTGCTCGAAGAGCTCGATCGCTCGGGATACATCGATGCGCTGTACCGCTGAACGCATCCAAGTTGGAGTGATGGAGTCATGGAGTGTTGGAGTGATGGGGGGCTAGAGTTCCTAACCCAATACTCCCTTACCTCAATACTCCTGCACTCCATTCTTTAGACCGGAGGCCCCATGAAGCGAAGCACGGATCGGATTCTCGTCACCCATGCCGGCAGTCTGGCGCGACCGAAGGATCTGCTCGAAATGATGGACGCCAAATTGAGCGGCAGAAGTTATGACCAAGCAGCTTATGGCAAGCGGATTCGCAACGCCGTGGCCGATATGGTTCGCAATCAGGTGCAATGTGGTATCGACATTGTCACCGATGGCGAGCAGAGCAAGCCGAGCTTCAACGCTTATTTGATCGAGCGCCTCACCGGCTTCGAAGCGGTGGCAAGCTCGGAAGAACGAATCGCCGCGCGCATGAAGACAGATGAGGCGCGGGCGTTCCCGGAGTACTACGAAAAATATTTCGCCGAGCATATGTGTAGCGTCGGGCCGAATCTGCCGGTGGCGTGCACCGGCCCCATCACCTACAAAGGACAGGAAGCGGTGCGGACCGACATCGAAAACCTGAAAGCCGCTCTCAACGGCCTTGCGCCCGAAGAGGTTTTCATGCCGGCCATCGCCCCGGGCTTTTTCAGCAACCAATATTATCCAACGGACAAAGAGTTTCTGTATGCGTTGGCCGAAGCGCTGCGGGTGGAATATCAGGCGATCATCGATGCCGGCTTTCTTCTGCAAATCGATGATCCATCCCTGACCCGGCTTTATCGGACGGATCCGGCTCTAAGCGTCGCAGATCGAGCGCGAGACGCGGAAATTTACATCGAAGCGCTGAACCACGCGCTGCGCGGCATTGCGCCGGAAAAGATCCGCTATCACACCTGCTACGGCATCAATGAAGGCCCGCGCATCTTCGATATCGGGCTCAAGGACATCATTGGCCTCATGCTAAAGGTCAACGCCGAAGCAATTTCCTTTGAGAACGCGAACGCGCGTCATGAGCACGAGTGGCGCCTGTGGGAAGACATCAAGCTTCCGGCCGGCAAGATTCTGATCCCCGGAGTCATCACTCACTGCAGCAATATCGTCGAGCACCCCGAACTGGTCGCTGAGCGAATCTGCCGCTATGCCAAGCTCGTCGGACGCGAGAACGTGATCGGCGGGAGTGACTGCGGATTTTCGTCCCAGGCGACGTTTACTCCCGAGATTCACCCCACCGTGGTCTGGGCGAAGTTTCAGGCGATGGCGGAAGGCGCGAAGATCGCGACGAAACAGCTATGGTCGTGACCGGGAGCAAGAGCCAGCGCGCGCCGAGCTACAGATATCCTTAAAGGGGTTTCCTTAATGTTGTCACCGTCAAATGTTTTGAGCGGGGTCCGTCGGAGTTTCGCCTGGATTCCCGCTAGTAGCATG
>VBKX01000132.1 GCA_005879435.1 Deltaproteobacteria bacterium | reverse complement strand
TTAAAGCAGATGTACGCCGGTCATGTGGATGATGTCATTCGTGTTCTTGTTCCAGGTGGCGACCAGTACAGCGGCAATCACATCTGGATCCTGGTCGACGACGACATTGACATCACTAATACAGAAGAAGTGCTGTGGGCGGTGGCCACCCGCTGCATCCCGGAACACGCCGTCAAGGTCATCGCCGGCACGGCGGTCTGGCAGTTGGATCCCAGGATCTCGCCGGAAGACCGTTCAAGCCCCGATAAAGCCGGCAGAAAGCGCTACAGCGCGCACAATCTCGTGATCAACGCCTGCCGGCCTTACGAGTGGCTGAATGATTTTCCGCCGGTGGCCGTCAATAGTCCGGAGCTGCGGCAGCGGATCTCTACAAAATGGAAGGACCTGTTTGAGGGGATTTGATTGAGGAAACCGCGATTAAGGGAGATTTGGTGACATCTCAGCGACTACGATTAGGATTTGCCGGCCTCGGCATGGCGGCCGGTCGGCTGATCCCGGAGATCGCGCGGCTACCTTATATACAGCTTACCGCGGCGGCGGACCTGCGCGCGCACGCGCTGGAACGCTTTCGCGAGGAATTCAAAGCCGAGGTTTATAACAGCGTCGAGGAGATGTGCGAAAGCCCGAACGTCGATGCCGTCTACGTGGCCACGCCGCATGAGTTTCATGCACGCTATTCCATTGCGGCGCTGCAAAAGCGTAAGCACGTGATCGTGGAAAAGCCGATGGCGATCTCGATTGACGAGGCCCGGGCGATGAATGCGGCAGCCGAAGAAAACGGCGTCAAGCTCATGTCGGGTCACACGCACAGCTTCGATCCGCCGATCAGAAAGATGCGCGAGATCATCAAGAGCGGCGCGCTGGGCAGGCTGTTGATGATCAGCACCACCTATTACAAGGACCACATCTACAGGCCGTTTCCCGATCACGATATCAAAATGAGTCGAGGGGTGGTTTTGAATCAGGGACCCCATCAAATCGACATCGTTCGGCTTCTAGGCGGTGGCATGGTGAAAAGCGTGCGCGCCATGGCCGCCATCGGCGATCCTTCTCGTCCCGGTGAGGGACACTACGCTTGTTACCTAGAGTTTGAAGACAGCGTGCCCGCCAATTTGGTGTATAGCGGCTACGCCTACTTCGATACCGGCGAGTTGACTTGGGGGATTGGCGAAGGCGGAGAACAGAAAGATCCGGAGAGACACGTTAAAGCCAGGAAATTTTTCAAGTCCCTGGGCAGCGGATCCGATCGAGCCAAGCAACTCGAGAGCCGCCTCGAAGAATGGCGCTACGGAGGTTCGAAACCGGGAGCATGGGCCGGCGGCGACAGCGGGCCGCGCAAACAGCATCAACCATTTTTCGGCCTCACGGTTGTGACCTGTGAAAAAGGCGACCTCCGCCAATCGCCCGACGGTCTTTTCATTTACGACGAAGACGGTAAGAGAGAAATACATATTCCCAAGGGGATAGACGCCAGAGAAGCCGAGTTGCAGGAGTTCTATGAAGGCATTGTGAATGATCGGCCGATCTTCCACGATGGCCGATGGGGCCAAGCCACACTGGAAGTTTGTCTCGCGATTCTGCAATCAGCTGCGGAGCGGCAGGAAGTTACGCTCTCCCATCAGGTTCCTGTGCCGAATGTCAGTTGATCGAGTCTTTAGCAGTGCAGTTCAAGACGTTCAAACCGTTTAAGCCCCATGGAACTTTTTGAACGACTTGAACGCGGACTACTTAGGAATTGAACTATGGCCAAACAACCGACAACTTTTGACGAGTGGTACGTAAAAAGCTCCTACCAGAAATTTGTCCAACGCGAAGGAGCGCCGTTGTACGAAGGCAGCGCGCTCGAAGACCTTGCGACGTTGCCGCTGGCGGCCTGGGAAAGACGAGGCGGAAAGGTTGCCTATACCCGCCTGGGAAACCAAGAAAATAACAACCTGCAAATCGTCGAAATACCGGCCAAGGGAGAGCTCAAGCCCGAGCGGCACATCTACGAGGCCATCATGTACGTGATGCGCGGCAAAGGCGCGACAACGATATGGCAGGAAGGTGAACCCAAACACACCGTCGAATGGGAGGAGGGATCGCTGCTCGCCATCCCACTCAACGCCTGGCATGCATCAAGAATTCAACAGTTCAGCCGATGAGCCATGCCGCATCGTTTTCGGAACAAACATGGCCCACGTGATGAACCTCTATCACAACTCCGAGTTTATTTTTAACAATCCATTTTCCTTTAAGGATCGTTATTCATCTTCCATGCAGACCTTCTTTTCGGAGAAGGGCAAGCACTGGAACGTGCGGCTGAGCGAGACCAATTTTGTTCCCGACATCCGAAACCTTGCGCTTGACCCTTACCCGGAAAGAGGCAATCGCACATCGATCCTACGCCTTGCCATGGCCAGCAGCTCACTTGGCCTCCACGTCATGGGCGTTTCCGAGGGCACCTACGTGACGGCCCACCGGCACGGCGCGGGCGCTCACGTGATTGTCATCAAAGGCCGGGGCTAAGAGCTTTTCTTTATGCCCGGCGAAGAAAAAAACCGCCGTCGGGTTCCCGCGAATCCTTACGCCGTGGTCGCGCCCAAGCACAACGAGTTTCATCAACACTTCAACACGGGCAACGAAGAATACAGAATGCTCGCGTTTCGTGGCAGCGGCTTAAGGTACGGCACGGGAACCGCATTCAATCCGGCCCTGACTGCTCAGCATAAGGATCCGCACGCGCTGGCATTCAAGATCACCTATGAAAAAGAGGATCCAGCGATACGAGAAGAGTACTACAGAGAATTGGAAAAAAACGGCATTGACCTGAGACTGAAGCCGTTGGATCAAGGCAGAGGTTAGGCAGCTTTTCAGTACGACAGACCATCAAATCGGAGGTTTAATATTCATGGCGGAGAGCATTGAAAAACAGCGGGCGATGCGCAAATCACCTTTTCTCGAATGGTGCGATGCCGAGGGTTTGAAAGTCATTTCAGGATTCGGAGTCGAAGATTTGGCCACCGCAGAGTTGGCGCACTGGGAACGATTGGGCGGGCCGGCCGCTTATTGTCACCTGGAAGGCTCGCAAGGATTCGTCGGTGCGCTCGCCGTTGAAATACCTGCCGGAAAAAATCTCAAACCGATTCGTCACATGTATGAAGAACAGATTCTAATCTTACAAGGCAGGGGAGCGACGCAATTCTGGAACGACGACTCCAAGCCGCCGATTA
>VBKX01000664.1 GCA_005879435.1 Deltaproteobacteria bacterium | reverse complement strand
CAAGGCGCAATACTGGAGCGACAAGGGTTGGCAGTGGCTCGAATCCGGCGGCTCGCCGGCGCTGGAGAAATCGTTCGCGAAATTCTTCAACAAAGATTTCGACAAAACCTTCGCTCCGTCCGATTCCGGTGCGCGAAGCGATCATCCGGTCTATTGGCTACGCGAGGAGAATGGCGGCTGGCTGCAACGGGTCTACGACAGTTTCGTTCCCCTGAACGAAAATTTGCCAGTTATTCATGTGTCCTGGTATGAAGCCGAAGCCTATTGCAGTTGGGCGGGGCGTCGTCTTCCCAGCGAAACGGAATGGGAGGTTGCCGCATCAGCCGAATCGAGCGGCGGACTCGGATCGCCTGAGCGCCGCTATTTTCCATGGGGCGACGTGGCGCCAACTTCTGAACACGCCAATCTCGATTGGCATAAGTCCGGCGTTGTCGAGGTCGGCGCGTACGCCGCCGGCGACAGCCCTTTCGGCTGCCGTCAAATGATCGGCAATGTCTGGGAGTGGACCGCCGATGATTTTCAACCTTATCCGGGATTTGTCATCGATCCCTACAAGGAATACTCAAAGCCGTGGTTCGGCACGCACAAAGTCCCTCGCGGCGGCTGCTCGGCGACTTCCTCGTTGCTCACTCGCAATACCTGGAGAAATTTTTATACTGCCGACCGGCGCGCCCTCTGGGCCGGTTTCCGCACCTGCGCGAAATAATCGGCGGCATGAATATACAGCTCGTCACTCCGGCGCCGCTCACGCTCAACAATGGTAACAAAATTACCGCCGCGCGTTGGGCCGGCATTTTCAAGAAACTTGGACACCGGGTGCGGGTGACGCAAAATTATGACGGCAAATCTTGCGACGTGCTCATCGCCCTCCACGCCCGCCGCAGCGCCGACTCCATCCGACGCTTCCACGAGTTGCATCCAGAGCTCCCGCTGATCGTGGTTCTAACCGGCACCGACGTTTATCGCGATATTCACAATGATGTAAAAGCTAAACGATCGCTTGAGATTGCGAGCGGTCTCGTTGTGCTGCAAACAATGGCTTTACGTGAGATTCCAGGACATTTGCAGAAGAAAACTCGAGTGATTTATCAATCGGCTGATCCGATTCGAGCGCGCCCGTCCCGCTCCAACGGAATCTTCGAGGTTTGCGTCGTCGGTCATTTACGCGGCGAGAAAGATCCGCTGCGAACAGCAATGGCGGTACGCGATCTGCCAGCGCAATCGCGTATTCAGGTGACCCACATCGGTCTCGCGCTGGATGCGCAGCTAGAGAAAAAAGCTAAGCAAGAAGTCAGGCGCAACCCACGTTATCGTTGGATCGGCCAGCTTTCACATGGAAAAAGTCGCCAACGTTTGGCGCACAGTCAGTTAGTTTGCATTACTTCCAAGATGGAAGGCAGCTCCAATGTATTGTCGGAGGCGCTGGCATCGGGGGTGCCGGTCGTGGCTTCGAGGATTTCAGGACTGATGGGCACTCTCGGCAATCGTTTTCCAGGCTATTTTCCGGTCGGCGACACCGAGCGGCTGAAAGCACTATTGCTAAAAGCAGAATCGCAACCTAAATTTTACCGTGACTTGACTCGTTATTGCGGGCGTCTATCGGATCGCGTCAAGCCTAAGCGCGAGCACGAGGCTTGGCGCCGACTCCTTGCGCACGTTGCTTGAGCTACCAGAGGTGAAACGAATCATTCCCGCCGCTCTTCTTGAATCCACGGCTTGACCCACGGCAGGAGTAAATAGGCCGGCATCGAGAGTAGAAACGTGATCGCAAAGTAGCCGCCGAAGCCGTATTTCTCAGCGCCCAAGCCGCTGATCCCGCCGATCAAACGTCCGGTCAACGAAAAGATCGAAGAGAGAAATGCGTACTGGACGGTCGCGTGTTCCTTTTGGCAGACGTTCATCAAGAATACCAGAAATGCTGCGGTACCGAGCCCGCCGCTGAAGGATTCGAACATCGACGCGCCGTAGAGACCGAAGCGGCCGAGATTGAACCACTCCACCAGGGAGTAGCCTAGATTGGATACCGCTTGAAGCAAACCGAGAAACCACACGCCGTGAAATATGCCGTAGCGCGAAATAAACGCGCCGCCGATCAAGGCACCGACGACGCTTAGAACGATGCCGAACGTGGTCGGAAAGAGGCCGATTTGAAACATGAGATCGTCGGTCGCCGGCCATATCGTTTTGCCGTAATCAACCCAAAACGGTTTCACCATCGGTCCGATGGCAAATTCACCGAGCTTATAAGTCAACACGAACAATATGAGCGGAATGACGCGCCAGGTGCCTGCCCAACCGATAAAGCCTTTCAGCCAATGCTCGCGGGCTTCGTCAGTAAGACCGAGGCGCGGAATCGCCAGCGCCGTGAATCCCAAGATCACGAAGATGGCGCCGGCTAAAACAAAAAGCGAATTCCACGGCAAGACTGCCGCCAGGAAAACCAAGCCGCCGCCGGCGCATACCAGCGCCACGCGATACGCCGATGCGCGCACGCCGTTGGCTGCCCCCTCTTCTTCGCGTCGAATCAATCCGACTGAATAGGAATCAATGGCGACGTCTTGAGTTGCCGACAACGTTGTCAAAGCAAGAATCAGCAGCAAAACAATCGCGCCCACTCCGGCGACGTTCACAAACGGCAGAGCGAAGAGCACGGCAGCAATGCCAAGCATGCACGCCAACACCCAAACTCTCCGATCGCCGTACCGATGCACCAGCGGTGACCAGAAAACTTTTAGCGAATAGGGCAGTTCCAGGAGGCGCAGCCCGCCGATCGCCCGCAGCGAAACCCCGTTAATGCGAAAGTAGACCGGCAGTACTTCCCAAAGAATCGCCGCGGGCGCGCCTTGAATGAAATAGAGCAACGCCACGACACCGAGCTTTTTTCGCGACTCCGGCGACCCTTCGCTAACTCCCAATAGTTTCCAAACCCACGAGAGCATATTCGACGTTTATAAAGCCAATCCCAAAAACTTTCTAGCGAACGGCCATGAATCATGGGAATTCGCGTCGCCGTCCCGGCATGTCGAAAATCTGAACCCGCAACGGCGCAGGCACCTTCCTGAGAACGTTGGCAGGGTCATTTTCGAAACGAGCGTCTGCCGCGGATTGGTCTGCGATCGGATGAAATCAGATGGATCGTGTGCGAGTTACCCAAGTTGATGGGAGTCACTCAGGTGGCGTTGCGATCTTGCCACCGAACAGCCAATGCACGAACAGCGTGGCCAATGCACCGCCCATCAACTGCCCCACGACAAAAAGCGGCACGCTGTGCGGTGAGATTCCAGCGAAGGTGTCGGTCATCGCGCGCGCAAGCGTCACGGCGGGATTGGCGAACGACGTAGAAGACGTAAACCAATAGGCGCTCGTGATGAACGCGGCGACAGCCATCGGAATCGCTTCAACCCGAAACTTTAACGCGAGCAAAATAACTAACACGAGGCCGAATGTCGCGACGACTTCACCGAGGCCCTCACCTAATGTTGGGCGAAGATGCGCTGAGAACTGGACGATCGGCAGACCGAACATCACGTGTGCAGCCGTGACGCCGGCGACGGCTCCGCTAATCTGCGCCAACACGTAGACGACGCCGTGGCGTATGGATAGGCGCCCATCCCAAATACTCACGGCCGAGACGACCGGGTTGAAATGCGCGCCTGAAACGGGTCCGAAAATAACGATCAACGCGTAGAGGCCGGCACCCGTGGCGATAGAATTCGCCAGCAAGGCAACGGCTGCGTTCCCTTGCGCAAGCCGCTCGCCCATGATCCCCGATCCCACCACGACCGCGAGCAGCAACGCCGTTCCGATCGCCTCCGCAGCAGCCGCCCGACTTAGCGTCATTGCGTACGACCGATCTCGTCAAGTTTTTCCTTG
>VBKX01000662.1 GCA_005879435.1 Deltaproteobacteria bacterium | reverse complement strand
CGAGGAGTCCCTTTTCCCACGCTTCGAAAGCGACGCCGGCACCGCAGGAAAAGTGGCTGCACTCGATGCCCAAATTATTGATCTTCTCGGCCAAGTAGAGCACGGCGTTGCCTTTGATGCCGAGATTGAAAAAGGTATCGAGCCATTCGCCGCCGGCGTTGAAATGCACCACCGTGCCTTTGAATTCGCCTTCGCCGAGCTTGGCGTCCCACGGGCACATGCGCGCGCACTGAAAACAGGGACGGAGCACAACATCGTTTTGATCGAAGCCTTTGATATGCGCGGGTTGAATGTCGGTGCTGCGCCAGTTGAGATTGTTCAACGCGCCCCAAGCGTCGCCGTGGCCGTACTTGGTTTTCTTCTTTTTCACGTCGTGCTGCTGCAAAACACTGCGCCAGCGCGCGCCGGCATCGGCCAGCTTCGCTTTGTCGCGGTAGCTTGGCCGCAGCGTGCCGGAGACGACGATGGCTTTGAGTTTTTTCGAGCCAAGCACGGCTCCGCCGCTGTGCGCGGCGAAATGATTGTAATCGTTGGCGAGCATCGCAGCCCGGTTCATGTTTTCGCCGGCAGGGCCGATGCAGAGCACTCTTGCGTCGCGATTGCCGACGATCTCCCGCAATCGGTCTTCGGTGTCGCGCGTGCCGATGCCCCAGACTTGCGCGGCGTCACGCAATTCCGGCTTGCCGTCTTTGATGTAGAGATAAACCGGTTTCGGCGAGGCGCCGGTGAGAATGATTCCGTCGTAACCGGCGGCCTTCAGATAGGTTCCCCAATAACCGCTGGTCGCGCCGCGACCTAGGGTCGTGTTTGTCAGCGGGCTCAAGTACACCGCGGTCATTTTCGTGCCGCCGGGAGTGAAGCCGTTGCCGGTGAGCGGCCCGGTCATCATGACGACGATGTTTTCCGGCCCGAACGGCGTGGCATCGAGCGACAACTCGTTCATTAAAATATATAACGCCAGCGCTTGGCCGCCGACAAATTTTTTCAGGATCGGCTCTTCGGGCAAGTTCTCGTCCTTCAACGTTCCGGTTGTCAGGTCGACGCGGAGAATTTTGCCCATGTAGCCGCCCGGTAGAGGGGTAGTGCGTTTTGCCGGAAATAAGTTCATTTTGTCGCTGCCTCTTTGGAAACGTCACTCGTTCAAATCGTTCAAAATGTTCAAGCCGTTCAAATCGTTAGAAATGCGGTTCAGTATTCAACGTTCTATGGTTCACCGCGCGCCCAAGATTGCGCGCATCTCGTCACCTGCGGCACTGTACTCTTTAGCCAAGCGTGGATCGCTGGCGAAAAGTTTTACATTGCGCAGGGAAAAGACTTGCGGATCGATGTCGCGATGGCTGGGAATTCTTCCCTGATCGCGCAACATGCGCTGGCCCTCTACGGAGAGAATGAAACTCATCAAAAGTTTACCGGCGCTGGGATGAGGCGCGGCCTTCATCAACGCGATCGGATGAACGTAAGTGATCACCGGCTCGTCGAAAACGTACTGCACGGGGCCGCCCTCGTTTTTGATGCGGGCGGCGATGTGCGCGTAGGGATTGGTCACGGCGTGAAACTCGCCCGCGGCTAAAAGTTGTGCCGTGATGTTGTGGCCATCGCGCACGCCCGGCTGCTGCGCAGCGAGCGCCTTTAAAAAATTCCGCGTTTTTTCTTTGCCCCAGCGCCACTGCAGGCTCACGTACCATTCCGGATCCAGGAGGTTTACGCCGAGGCGGCCTTTCCAACGAGGCGCAAGCAAATCTTCGTATTTTTTGGGTGCTTCGTTCGGTTTCACCAGCTGAATGTTGTACGCCATCGAATTGAGTAGCGAATGGACGCTTACCCAGTGACCGTCAGGGTCTTTGAAGCCTTCGTTGTAGGACGATGCTTCCGGCGGCACGAATCTTTGCGTCAGTCCCGATTCTTTCATCAGCTGGAGTTGAAAGCCTGCCGCAGTGACGACATCGACGGCGAAGCGGCCGGCTTTGGACTCCGTGACCGCGCGCTGCAAAACTCGATCGCTGGTGCCGCGATAAAACGACGGCTTGATGTTCGGATACTTTTTCTTGAAGGCGTCGACGAGAGTGACGATCTGTTCATTGTTGAGCGAGCTGTAGAGGACGACTTCGCCTTCGGTCTTGGCGGCGTCCTCGAGGGTGGCGGCGCGCGCGGTCGCGACGGGTAAGACCACTAGGACAAATAGGACGAATAGCTGCATCACGATCGTCTCATCCCACGTGTCCGACGAACAGGTCGTCCATCGGCAAGGTGGTTTTCATCAGACCTTGCTCGATCTGATAGCGGTTCATGGCCGCTAGCGTACGTTTTTCGTTCTCACCCATGACGTAGGCGTAGGGATCTTCGCCGAGCTCGTCGCGTTCTCTCCGATAGCCGGCGATTTCGTCGGCGGGCATGTACTGTGGTGCAACGTCGCGGGCTTCCATGAAGGCGCGCGTCAATTTCGCGGGAAAGTCGGGGTGACGCTCAGCGACCTCGCGGCGGATCGATAAGACGTGCATGATTGGGTTAATGCCGGTCTTTTTCACGTAATCGATGATTTCTTGATTGTCATCGAAGAGCGGCTTTACATCCGGATAAGCGGCCATCATCTTCGGCGTCTCGCCGCCGCCGAAGAAACCGGCATAGCCGTTGTCCCCGGGCACCACGGCGCCGTGCAATTCGCCTTCGTTCAACATTTTCGAAAGCACGAGCTTCTCTTCGCCGAAGGGCGGCGGCGGCTCGATACGTTGCACCTTCACCGGCAGCTCGTGGCCGATGAAAACTTCTCGGCCGGAAACGAACCATTGCATGTCAGTCGTCTTGATGTTGTGCGCATCGAGCAAGTAGCCGCGCGCCCAAACAACGGCAGTGGCGCCGTAACGGAAGCAGCCGAACTTTTTGCCTTTCAGCTCCGACGGATGTTTTAGATGATTCTCGCAATGATAAAGTTGTCCTTTCTCAATGGCGCGGAGCAAACTTGCTGCGGAAACCTCGCCGACATCCCACTCGCCGTGCAGATACTTGTAATGCCGCTCTCCGGAAGAAACGAAATGAGGATCGACTTCGAGCTCATAGCCTTCGATACCGACTTGACCGTCGATAATCGCCTGGCAGCGGGGATGATCGGGCAGGCCCAAAGTAATGCGAGGTTTAGTGGACATGACTAGGTCCTTTCTTAGATCAAATCAGTTTCAAACGTTTCAATCGTTCCAGTGGTTCCAATTGTTTCCGGAGCATTTGGAACGATTGGAACGACTGAAACCATTGGAACATAAGGTTGTTACCTTGCTCCTTCGAAGATCTCCCGATAGCGGTTGCCGATCGCCTGATATCGCTTTCCTATATCGAAAATATTCGGCGTGCGCACGTCCTGGCCCTCTAAAATCTGGCTCTCGGGCGACTTAACCTTGGCGTTCGCGGGCATGCGATTCGTGGTCACGACGATCTTCTGTCCTTCTTCGGATAGCAGATAGTCGATGAACAGCGCGCCGGTATACGGGTGTGGGGCATTGGCGCTCATGAAGACGAGGCTCGGACTCAAGAAATAGGGCTGGATCGGCGCAAACGCCAACGGCGCGCCCTGCTTGTTCAGGGTGAGCACGGAATTCAAATTCGTCTCCACGGCCATGTCGAATTCGCCCGCGGCAACCAGTTGAGTCATCAGCCGCCGGCCGCGTTGGTGCGAAATATTCTGCTCGTTCAAACGCTTCATGAATCGCAAACCGGCTTCTTCGCCGAGATACTGCATCATCGTGCCGAACCAAACATAGGACTGACTGTCCATGGTGAGCTTGCCCTTCCAGCGCGGCTTCAAGAGATCCTCAATGGTCCGCGGCGCTTCCTCTTTTTTCACCTGGCGGGTGTTGTAGGCGCTCACCATGACGTTGGTCATGTAGGCGGTCCACAGGCCGTCTTTGTCCTTCAAGCCGTCGCGGAAAAATTCTCGTTCGGGGGAGCGATAACGCATGGCGATTTTCTTATCGATCAGCGCCAAGACGCCTAACTGCCCGCTCAGAACGACATCCGAAATCGGCTTGCCGGCACGGGCTTCCGAATCGAGGCGGGTAATGATCGACGCACCGGAAAAGTGCACGCTGGCCGCTTTTGTACCGGGATAGCGTTTCATGAAGCCGTCGGTCAGCGGTTTCATCGCCGACACGTCCATGTTGGCGTAGATCACCGCCTCGCCTTCGTTCTTTGAGGCTTCGTATAAACGTTGCTGGCGTTCTTGCAGAGAGAATTTTTCCAGCGCACCCAACTTGGATTCCGTCGTTTGCGCGCGCAGCGCGACCGACCATAGCAGCGGCATTGCAAGCACTAAAGAAGCAAGAAATTTTCGCGGCATCGGAAAAACTCCTAGTTCAAACAATTTCTATTTACGCCCGGCAATTCCCAATTCTTTATGAACTTCGCGGAGCACGGAAAAGTCCACCAACTGCGCCAACGGCGGGCTCGCGGAGAGCTTCAACGGCTGGGTGATCGTTAAATCGATGTTCTTGTGCATATCGTCGTCGCTCACGCCGCCGGGATTTTGCGCGTCGATAGCTTTCATGCAAATTTCCCAGGCCCCTTCGATCACGTCGCGCGGGTGATTGAATTCGCCCTGGGCGATTTTCAGCGTCTCGTCTTTGCGGGTTTTGATAAATTGCAGACTCTTCACCATCGCGCGCGTCCAGCGTTTGAGCTTGTCGCGGCGACTATTCAAGTGCGCGTCCGAGGTCGAGTATCCCGCCCAAGGCCAGGGTCCCATGTCCGCGAGGACGGCCAATTCCGTGAATCCCTGTTTCTTGAGCAGCACCGCGGCGTCGGGATTAAAAGCACGGGCGTGAATCGTGCCGTTGCGCATGGCGATCACGGAAGTCTCCGCGCCGCCGATATTCATGAACGTCACGTCTTTCCTCGGGTCCATGTTGTGATTCTGCAGCACCATGGATGCGGCCAGCTCGGTGGTGCCGCCGGGCCCCGTGGTGCCGATAACTTTTCCCTTCAAGTCTTGCACGCGCTTGATGCTGGGGGCGCCCATTAACACGAAAAGCGAGCGGTGGTAGGGGAAAAACACTGCTTTGAGCGGCGCACCGCGCGCCGCCGCGCGCATCGAAGACCCGGCGATGCCAGCGACATCGATCTCGCCGGCCAGCAAAGCCGTCACGACGACGCTGGAACCCACTTGAATCCATTGGACGTCGAGATTTTCCTGGGCGAACATACCGGCGCGCATACCGACGTAGAGCGGCAGATAACCGAAGTCTCGGGTAGAGAGCGCGATGCGAAACAACTCGGCGCGAAGGTCTCTCGCGGAGCAGAACATTATTGCCGCGAGAAGTGTGACGAGTAAGATGCGATGGGCGCAGCGGTGTAATCGTGTTGCCATTGTACTAGTGAAGCTTGACCAATCGGACTGTTCCCCGCAAAGGCGTCAAGGCGCAAAGGTAAGAAGTATTTTCTTCCGAACTTAGCGTCTTTGCGCCTTTGCGGGAGATTTTCCTAATCAACATATCCCTTCTCGCGGAAATATTTTTTTGCCCCGGGATGGAGCGGGATGTTCAATTGCCCGGCTTCGCCGCCACGGCAGAACTCGCGGATGGTCATGGGCCGCTTGTCGAAGTGGTCCACCGGAATCTGCTTATGACAAAGATCGACGGCTTTCGCCATCGCGTAAGCGATATTCGCGGGCAGGTCGGCGTGGCAGAAAAACGTCCAGCCGCTGAAGTCGACGCAGCGAATGTCGCGTGCCAGTTTCGGATAATGCTTGCGTGTCAGCATGGCACTGGGAAATCCCAGCTTGCTCATGTGGTGCGCAGCGGCGTCGTTGATCGGCAGAAAGCGCATGCCGGCGTTGAGCGCGGTTGGGCCCCAGCTCTTGACGCCTTCGTCGAATACGGCGTCGGCTTTGCCGGATTGAATATGGTCCTTGCGCACGGGCCCGCTCGGGTTGGGCGCTTCCATGATCTTGCCACCCCAGCGTTCGATGTCGCGATAGCT
>VBKX01000131.1 GCA_005879435.1 Deltaproteobacteria bacterium | reverse complement strand
GACGCAATCATTTCTCGATGACCTTGTTGAAAGCCTTGACCAGGCGCAGGTCCTGCTCCTGGTCAATTATCGACCGGGTTATACGCATACTTGGGCCAACAAGGAATATTATACTCGCGTGCGGCTGGACCCTCTCTCGCCCGCCGGCGCCGACGAATTGCTCGGCTCACTGATGGGCGACCATGGGGAATTGGAGTCGCTCCGCGAACTGCTAATTAAACGCACGGAGGGCAATCCGTTTTTCATCGAAGAAATCGTTCGCTCGTTGGTCGAGACGGGTGCGTTGGTCGGTTCCCCAGGTGCCTATTCCCTGGGAGCGGCGATCGACAGCATTCGCGTCCCGGGAACGGTGCGGACAGTGCTTGCCGATCGCGTCGATCGCCTGCCCGCCGCGGAAAAACAGTTGCTCCAGACCGCGGCGGTGGTCGGCGTGGTTGTGCCGCTGCGTTTGCTACAAGTCGTGACCGAGCTGCCGGAAGAGGATCTGCAACGGTATTTGTCCAATCTGCAAGCGGCGGAATTTCTCTTTGAGAGCAATTTATTTCCCGACTTGGAGTACAGTTTCAAGCATGCGCTCACCAACGAAGTCGTCTATGGCGCGCTGCTGCATGAGCGCAGGTCTGCGCTCCACGGAAGCATCGTTCAGGCGCTGGAGACGATCGCCGGCGACGATGTATACGATCATCTCGAAGCTCTCGCGCATCATGCTTTTCAAGGCGAGCTGTGGGGCCCAGCCGTTCGTTATTTGCGTCAGGCCGGCGCTAAAGCGATGTCGCGTGCGGCATTCCTGGAGGCCCTGGCTGATTACCAGAACGCGCTGGTCGCGTTGACTCATCAGGCCGAATCGCCGGCGAGGGCCGCGGAAGAAATCGACCTTCACCTCGACGCGCGCAACGTGTTGTTCTTGCTCGGGGACTTAAAGAGTGTCGTGGCACACCTGCACGCCGCGGAAGCATTGGCGGAGCAGCTCGATGATGAACCACGCTTTGCCCGGGTGCTGAATTTTCTGAACAGTTATTACGGCCTGGCCGGTGACCCGGAGCGGGCCATCGAGATCGGCCAGCGCGCCCTTAGCCTCGGCGCCGTGCAGAACGATCTCGCTTCGAGCACGGTAACGTACTACTACCTGGGCGCGGCTTATAACAAAACCGGCCAATATGCTCAGGCGATCGAGTCCCTGAGACAGGGACTGAAAAACCTCGGCGCGGAACATCGCCGGGAACGCTTTGGCACTGCGGCGGTGCTGTCGGTGATTTGCCGCAGCCATCTCGTCCAATGTCTCGCCGCAATCGGCCGCTTCGCTGAAGCGATGAACTTCGCCGACGAGGGTGTGCGCATCGGCGAAGAAGTCGATCATGCGACGAGTTTGATTCACATGCTGTGCAGTGTAGGTATGTTGCACTTGATGAAAGGCGATTTGGATCAAGCGATACCGCCGCTCGAAAGAGCGTTGGAACTGTGCGCTTCCGCCAACATTGCAGTTTATGTCCCTTTCGTCGCTTCGCGCCTGGGAGCCGCCTATGCTCATTCGGGGCGAGTCTCGGAGGCGATTCCGTATTTGGAGCAGGGTGCCGGCAGTTCTGCGCCCGGTGGCCGGGCTGCCTTTCTCGCGCTCAGCACGGTCTCCCTCGGCGAGGGATACTTGTTTGCCGGCCGTACCGAAGAAGCGATTTCAAATTGCTCGGTGATATCGCCTTGCACGAAAAACGGCGCGATACGTCGGCCGCAGAAGCCAACTTTCGCCGAGCCTTGGCGCTTGGCGAAGAAATCGGCATGGGGCCGCTGGCGGCGCATTGCCAGTTAGGCCTTGGCGCAGTTCATGCAGCTTGCGGCGAGATCGATCGGGCGCGAACCGGAATCGTCGCGGCGCGCGAACGCTATCGTGAGATGGCGATGACGAGATGGCAAGATCGCGCGGAGGCGTCGCTTAGGAATCTGTCCCATTGAATCACGGGAGCAATTTCAACCGGATTCGTTTTCTTCCGACCGCAATAATGTGTCAATGATCTCCAGCCGAACTTTATTCCCCACCCATCCTTTCGTCGAATTTCCCCTCGCGGATATCAACCAAACGATCGCGCAACGCTTCGAACAGCAGGCATGCCGGTATCCCGAACGGCTCGCGGTAAAAGCCGGGAAGCGGTCGCTTACTTACGATGAGCTCAACGCGACGGCCAACGGCGTCGCGCACGCGATCTTGGGCCACGCCGGAGCCGCGACGCAGCAGGTCGCCATTCTCTGCAACGCCGACGTATCCATGATCGTCGCCATTCTTGGCGCGCTCAAGACCGGCAAGGCGTTTGCGCCGTTAAATCCCCAGTTGCCCAAGATCAAACTTCACGAAATTTTTGCGACGCTCGGGAGCTGTCTCGTGCTGTCTGATGAAAATAACTTTGCGGCTGCCATGGAAATTGCCGGCGACGTTAAGCAAGTCTTGAACGTCGACGCTCTCGATCGACATCTCTGCCGTGAAAACCTCAAATTGTCGGTGTCGCCGGATGCGTTGGCTTATATCAATTTTACTTCCGGCTCGACCGGCGCGCCCAAGGGCGTGATGTGGAATCATCGATGCGAGTTGTTCGGCATCCGCACGAAAACCAATGCGCTGCATATCGCGCCAACCGATCGGGTCAGTTTGTTGCGCGCCAATAACGTCGGCGCGGCGCGGGACATGTTTCTGGCGCTGCTCAACGGCGCAGCGCTGATCGTTCTCGATTTTGGCGCGGGTGGCTTGGCAACGTTAGGAGATTGGTTGCGCGGGGAAGACATCAGCGTGTTCACATGCGTCGCGACCGTGTTTCGCCAGTCGGTCAGCGGCGCCGGCGGAACGGAGAAATTCCCCGCCGTTCGGCTCATTCACATCGGCGGCGAACCGATTTACAAAACCGACGTGGATCTGTTCCGCAGACATTTTTCCGACGACTGCTTGTTTGTCTCGCGCTACAGCATCAGCGAGACGCAGGCGGTTTCGTATTTTTTCATGAACCAGGATACGAAAATTCACGGTGATCACGTTCCGGTAGGATATCCTTTGGAGGGCAACGAGGTTCTTATCCTCGACGACGATGGCCGCGAGACAGCTGCGGGAACGATCGGCGAGATCGCCGTTCGCAGCCCTTACCTGGCCTTGGGATACTGGTGCCAACCCGAGCTCACGCGCGCGAAGTTCCTCGACAATTTCCAAGGCGCGGGAACGCGCACTTATTTAACGGGTGATCTCGGTTATCGGCTGCCGGATGGCTGTCTGATTCAGGTCGGACGAAAGGACTTTCAAGCAAAGATAAAAGGATTCAAGGTTGAAGTAACGGCTATTGAGGCGGCGCTCAATGAAATTCCCTCGGTCCGGCAGGCTGTCGTCGTGGCTCGGCAAGACGCAGCGAAGGGCAGCCGGTTGATCGCTTATGTGGTTCCGCAAGATCCTGCAGCGGCTGGCGTCTCTCAATTGAGAACGCAACTGAAATCCAGGCTGCCCGCTTATATGATCCCTGATTCCTTTGTGATGACGGAAAGTCTGCCGTTGAACAGCGGCGGCAAAGTCGACCGCAGCGCTTTGCCTGCGCTCGAAGGAAATCAACGCGCCGTCGGCACCACATTTGTCGAGCCGCGCGACGCTGTCGAAGAGGCGCTGGTGATCTCGACACCGTGGGCATTGACGACGATTTTGCCCAACTGGGCGGGGACTCGTTGCTCGCGGCGCGGCTGATTACGAAAATCGCCGGCTTGTTTCCACTCCAGGCGCCGCTGACGAATCTATACGCGACGCCGATCGTCGCGGAATTGGCTAAATTCATCACGGATCATGAGAGCCAGCCCGGACAGGCACAGAAGATAGCGGCGGTTTTCCTTCAAGTCGAGGCGATGTCGGATGCCGAAGTGCAGCACGCTGTGCAGAATCCGGGAGGACCACGAGCGATGGCTGAAGGGCAGGCGGAAAGCGCGCGTGACGTACTGGATACAGCGCGGCGCGAGTTGCTGACACGGCTGCTTAAGAAGGATGGCATCGAACTGCCTGCCACTCGGCTGCTTGCGGAAGATACGTCTGGCGAAGGCACACTCTCGTTTTCGCAGGAGCGGCTTTGGTTTCTCGATCAGCTCTATCCCGGGAGCCCGGTTTATAACATTTCCCGTGCCTTGAGGCTGAAGGGCCGCCTGAATCGGCAAGCTATCGGTAAGGGAATCAATGAAATCGTCCGGCGTCATGAAACTCTCCGCTCGAGTTTTCCCAGCGTGGACGACAAGCCGGTTCAAACCGTCGCGCCGGAAGTAGCTATCCCGTTACCTTTAATTGATCTCAAGAGATTACCCCAACCGCGGCGCCCTGCTGAGATGGCTCGCCTACTTAACGCTGAAGCTGCAGCGCCGTTCGATCTCGCGCGCGGACCTTTGATTAGAGCGAACCTGATCAAGCTCGCCGACAACCATCACGTATTGCTGTTAGTCTTGCATCAAATGGTGTGTGACGGTTGGTCGATGAGTCTTTTTCTGCGCGAGTTAGAAACCTGTTATCGATCCTTGGTAGCGAAACGAAAATTCGTCCTTCCTGAGCTGCCGATTCAATATGGCGCGTACGCGTATCGGCAGAAACAATTAATTCAGGATAGCGCGCTGCAAAGTCAACTTTCGTATTGGCAGGATCGCTTGTACAACAGTACTGGGGGAGTCGCATTGGCGACGGATCATCGCCGGCCAAACGTGCAGTCGTTCCGCGGCGCGCGCCTTCCTCTGGCGATTCCCAAAGCGCTCCTTCGAGCATTGAAGGCATTAAGTGCTGAAGAGGGTACGACACTCTTCATGACGTTGATGGCCGCCTTTAACGTTTTGTTGTGGCGCTACTCGAGTCAGGACGATATTTGCGTCGGATTTCCGGTTGCGAATCGCAGTCAGACCGGTACCGAAAACTTGATGGGTCTCTTCGTCAACACGCTGGTGTTGCGCACCGACCTGTCAGGAAGCCCGACGTTTCGCGAGCTGCTGCGTCGCGTGCGCATACATTGCAACGGCGCCCTAGCGCATCAAGATTTGCCCTTCGATCAATTAGTCGAAGAGTTGCATCTGGAGCGCGATCTCGGCCGAAATCCATTGTTCGATGTGATGTTGGCGTACCAGAATTATCCGGCCGCGGAACTCAAGCTTCCAGGGCTTCAGGTCGAAGCGTTGGATTTGACGGGATCGACGGCAAAGTTTGACCTTACACTGTCGTTGACCGAGCGCGACGCGGAATTAAGAGGCTTCTTCGAATACAGCACGGACCTTTTTGATCGGCCGACGATTGAACGGCTGGCGCGCCACCTATTGACGCTTCTGCGTAGCATCGCGGCTCATCCCGAAGAGCTTATCGGGGACGCGGCGCTGCTATCCAAGCGCGACCGTGAGCAGATCCTGGTTCGATGGAACCGCACCGCGGCGATTTACCCCAAAGACCGCTGTATCCACGAGCTATTCGAAGCTCAGGTTGCGCGAACTCCGCGCGCGACGGCCGTCGAGTGCGCTGGTCAAACTCTCACTTACCGCGAACTAAATCGCCGGGCGAACCAGCTGGCGCGTTACCTGCGTAAGTTGGGCGTTGGCCCGGACAAACTCGTGGGCGTCTGTCTCGAACGATCACTGGATTTGGTGATCGCGCTGCTCGGTATTCTGAAAGCGGGTGGCGCCTACGTGCCGCTGGATCCCAAGTATCCGCCGGCACGCATTGCATTCATGCTCGATGAGACCTTCGGTCCCTTCGACTTCGCTCAGGACAGCCCTCTATCTTCGATCCTCGGCTCACAGTCGTTTGTCTCGACAGAGACGCTGCGGTGATCAGGCGACAAAGCGCGCAAAATCTCCGGGTGCGAATGGGCGCGCAGGACCTCGCGTACGTCATCTACACATCGGGATCGACAGGCGAGCCGAAAGGCGCGGCGATTGAGCACAGAAACGTGGCTGCTTTCTTGTGTTGGGCTAAGCGGGTTTTTTCTGCCGAGCAACTCGCCGGCGTTCTGGCATCAACCTCCATTTGTTTCGATCTTTCGGTCTTTGAATTGTTCGTGCCGCTTTGTTGGGGCGGCAAAGCGATCGTGGTGGACAATGCGCTGGCGCTACACGATCTGGCGGGCGCGGACAAAGTCACGCTGGTCAATACCGTGCCTTCGGCAATCAGCGAAATGCTCGATCTCGGCGCACTGCCGCCGTCGGTGCGAACCGTGAATCTCGCCGGCGAGCCGTTGAAGACGGAACTAGTCGAGCGGATCTACGAAACCGCCACGGTCAAAAAGGTTTACGATCTCTACGGGCCGTCCGAAACCACCACCTACTCGACATTTACTTTGCGCGGCAAAAAGACCAAGGCGACCATCGGCCGGCCGATCGCGAACACGAGGATTTATCTGCTCGACGGCGCGCTTCAGCCCGTGCCCATCGGCGTGGCGGGTGAGATTTTTATCGGTGGCGCCGGCGTCGCGCGTGGTTACTTGAACCGGCCGCAATTGACGGCCGAGAAATTTCTGCGCGATCCGTTCGCGCGCGGTGCGAAAGCACGCATGTATCGGACCGGGGATTTGGCGCGATACGACGCCCACGGCAACGTCGAATACCTCGGGCGGGTCGACAATCAGATTAAGATCCGCGGTTACCGGATTGAGCTCGGCGAGATCGAAGCGGCGCTCAACCGGCATCCGGCAGTTCGTGAAAGCGTCGTCGTCGTGCGGCATAGGACGGCTGACGACCCGAATCCATCTTCTAATCCGAAATCCGACCGACAACTGGTTGCGAACTTGGTTTTCAACGGCTCGATGTTCGCGTCGGGGCGTGAGTTGCGCAGCGTCTTGTGCCAGACGTTGCCGGAATACATGGTTCCCGCGGTGTTCGTTCCCCTGGATGGGTTACCCTTGACCCCCAACGGCAAAGTCGATCGCCACACGTTACCGTCCCCCTACGACGGCTTGTTTCAGTCGATTCACGATTACGTGGCACCGCGCACGGAGAGCGAAGAATTGATCGCGCAGACTTGGCGCGAAGTTCTTAAGTTCGACCGGATCGGCGTGCACGACAACTTTTTCGAGCTGGGTGGCCACTCGTTGCTTGCCGCCCGTGTGGCCGGGCGATTGCGCACGAATTTCAACGTGGACCTACCTCTGCGCAGGATCTTTGAATTGCCAACGGTGGCGTTGCTCGGGGCAGAGATCGACCGGCTGTGCCGCAGCGCACGCGGCGTAACTACGCCGCCGATTGTTCCCGTGCGGCGCGACGATCCCATTCCGCTTTCCTGCGCGCAGCGGCGGGTGTGGTTTTTGCACAAGCTGGACGCCGATCTCATCGTGTGCGCGGGCCGCTGAATATCACGGCGCTCGAAGAATCTCTCAATGAGATCGTGCGCAGGCACGAGACCTTGCGCACGGCGATTGCCGAAGTCGACGGCGAGCCGGTTCAACAAATTCAAACGCTGGCATGCTTGGACCTGGACGTGATCGACCTCCGTCAGGTTCGGCTGGAGCAAGCGGAAAAAGAAGCGGAACGGATTTTTAACGACGATGCGCGGCAGCCGTTCGATATGAGACAAGCGCCGCTAATACGCGCCAAGCTGCTTCGGCTCGGCGCCGAGGATTTCTTCCTGATATTAAATTTTCATCACCTCATCTGCGACGGCTCATCGTTGGCGATATTCCACCGGGAGCTCGCGCTAATTTATGACGCCGCGCTTTCGGAGAAGCGCGCGGCGTTACCGGCGATCGCCGCGCATTACGCCGACTTCGCCGCGTGGCAGGAGGATTGGCTTCGAAGCAACGCCTCAGCGCCGCAAGTGACCTACTGGAAACACCAGCTTGGAAGTGGGCTGCGCCTTCTTAATTTACCGACGGATTACGTACGCCCAGGCGCGCAGACTTATCGAGGCGCCAGAGGAATCAAGCGATTGTCGAAAGAGCTTACCGACGCGCTGAAACAACTGAGCCGGCAGCAGGGCGCGACGCTGTTCATGACTCTTTTAGCTGCGCTCAAAATTCTACTCTCGCGCCTGGCGGGGCAAGACGACGTCGTCGTCGGCTCCACCGTGGCAGGGCGAAACCGGCCGGAGCTGGATGGGCTTATCGGATTTTTCATTAACGCGGTTGCTTTGCGCACCGATCTGTCCGGCAATCCGACGTTTGTCGAATTGCTCGCGCGCGTTCGCGAAACATGCCTCGACGCTTACACGCATCAGGACTTGCCGTTCGAGCGCGTCGTCGAGGCGATAAATCCGGGCCGCGATTTGAGCCGTAATCCAATTTTCCAGGTGCTGTTCAACATGGCCGATGTCGCCGAGCGTGAACTCGTCCTGACCGGCTGCGAGGCAGAGAGGATCAGCCAAGCCGCGCCGGGCGCAAAATTCGATCTGGTGTTTCAAGCGCCACAAGCTGACAGCCGGATCGAGCTGACGGTGGTTTACAATGCTGATCTTTTTTCCGAGGCAAGAATGACGGCGCTGATCGATCAATGGCGCAGTTTACTCTCGCAAGCCGCCAGCGAGCCAAATAAAAAGATTGAGCAATTCACTTTGATGACTGCGCTGGCAAAGACGATTTTACCCAATCCCGAGAAACGGCTCGACGAAACTTGGTTCGGGACGATACATTCACTCGTTTTGCGGCAGGCCGAGAAGTCTCCGGAAAAAGATGCGGTTGCCGATGAAGATGCAAGTTGGACATACCAAGAGCTCGATGCGGCAAGCAGTCGGTTGGCCGGATTGCTGATCGATCAGCATATCCAACCTAGAGACGTCGTCGCGATTTACGCGCATCGCGACGCGACGCTCGCGTTGGCGATCCTCGGCGTTCTCAAGGCGGGTGCGGTATTCGTCATTCTCGATCCGGCGTATCCGGCGGCGCGTTTGCTCGATTACCTGCGTATCGCACAACCCAAAGGTTGGATACACATGGCCAGCGCGGGCGCGCCGCCGCAAGAACTCTCGCGCTTCTTTGGGACGACTGAAATTTCCAACCGGATCGACTTACCACGCGCACGCCAGGAAATCACTCGGCTCCTGAAGCGAGACCCGGGACGTCTGCCGGAAATCGCGCTTGCGGCGGAGGATCCAGCTTACATCGCCTTTACATCGGGCTCGACGGGACAACCGAAGGGCGTTTTGTGCCGCCATGGTCCGATCACGCATTTCCTGCCGTGGCAGGAAGAAACCTTCGAATTAAAAAATTCAGACCGCTACAGTTTGTTGTCCGGCCTCGGTTACAACCATCTGCAGCGCGAGCTTTTTACCGCACTCGCGTCCGGCGCGACGGTGTACGTTCCCGGCGAGAAGCAATTGAAAGACGCGGAGCAACTAGTTCATTGGCTGCAGCGGTGCGAGATTTCAATCCTTCATCTCACGCCCGCGCTGGGGCGGCTGCTCCGAACCGCAAGAAGCATCCAACTGCCGTCCGCGCGCCGCTTATTTTTCGGCGGCGATTTGTTGACCCGGCGAGATGTCGACGCCATGCATGAGGCTGCGCCCAACGCAGACATCATCAGTTTTTACGGCGCCACCGAGACCCAGCGCGCTGTCGGCTACTTTGTCATCCCCAAGAAACTTTTGGCGCCTGGTGGCGTTTCACTCGAAACGATACCGACGGGAACCGGCGTCAAGGACGTGCAACTCCTGTTATTAAATGCCCGTCGCCAGTTAGCGGGAGTGGGCGAACTGGGTGAAATTTTTGTGCGTAGCCCGCATCTGGCTGCGGGCTACGTCGGCGATGACGCGCTCACTAGCGCCAATTTCATGACCAATCCTTTTACAAACGATGGGCGCGATCGGTTATACCGCACCGGGGAGCTCGGCAGATATTTGTCGGATGGAAACGTCGAATGGGCAGGACGGCGGGACCGCCGCGTTAGCATCCGTGGTTTTCGCGTCGAGCTCGCCGAGGTCGAGGCAGCGCTCGGCCAGCACGCGAGAATCCGCCATGCCGCCGTCGCAGCCCAGGAATTCGCCAGCGCCGACGCTGCGGCGGTGAAAGAAACCCGACTGGTCGCCTACGTGGAACCCGATAAAGAGGACGACCTCGGCGCC
>VBKX01000661.1:312-3016 GCA_005879435.1 Deltaproteobacteria bacterium | reverse complement strand
CGGGGTTCTTTCAAGCCCAGCAGGTAACCGAACATGCGTCCGCTGATGAAGACCGGGTGGCCGACCGCCTGCGCGCCAATCCGTAGTCCGGTTGCGGCGCGCAATTTTTCCAGACTATCGAAGCCCGCTTCCTTGCGGCTGACAAAGACGTAGGGATCACCGCTCTCGGTCGAGCCGAGATAAATGAGCTTGTCGATATCGTATTGCGAACCCGGCAGCCCCAAGATCGGACCCGCGACCAGGCCCGCGCCAACCGCGCCGATCGCCAAGCCGTCGGGCTTGGCCGTCGAGTAAATGTGATTCACCGCCTTGCGGCCCGCGGCGCCCGGCATATTCTCAACGATAATCGTCGGATCACCAGGAATATTTTTTTTCAGAAAGGGAATCAGCGCACGCGCTTGCAGGTCGCCCGAACCGCCGGGCTCGCCGCCGCGTACAATCCTGATGGTCTTATTCTGGTAGTAGGGCTGCTGAGCGAAAGCGACACGCGAAAGGAAGCACGACGCTAACGATATAAAACAAATGGCCAAGCGCATGATTTGAAACTTCAAAGCCGCCTCCCCTATGCGCTGCGAAAAGTATCGCGGGGCACCGGTCTTCAGGCGAAAAGAATTCCCGGTGGCCACCTCGTCTCGAGCATGTACTCAAAGAGACCCCAGACGAGGGCGTAAGCGCAAGCCGTGGCAATCAGAGCGATGTACCATTTTTCCTTGCCTTCGATCAGCGTGTAAAGAAAGACTAGCAGCGGCAAAGCGATGACCAAGCCCAATAGCCAAATGCCGAGTGCGCCGCCGATGAACCAGGCGAAATATCCCAAGGTGCGCCTGAGCTCGGTTTGCCGGTCGAGCTGGACATCGCTGACCTCATCCATATCAATGCCGCCAGCAGTGCCGCGCCGCCCCTGCCAACCGGTCACTTCACGGTAAAGTTGCACCAAGACTAAAATAATACCAGGGATGGCGGCAACGTAGACCGGCATGATCTTAGCGATGTTGGGCCAGTCCCAACCAATCACGGCCCCTACGACGAAAACCAAAAGAAAGAAGAGAGTAAGATTAGCTTTCATCTTCAGCCCTCGCCATCGCCCCGCTGAATGAAGCGGGAGGAGCTTCTTTTCTCGCTCTCATTTGTCCGCGCAGGGTAAAAAACAAAGATAGCGCCGCGAGCACGAGTATCACGATCACCGCCGGCCGGGCGAGCCAAATAAAGCCGTAGCTCGCCACCGAGCGGTAGAGATATTTTTCCATCAGATCGCCCAATACCAAACCGAGAATCATCGCCGGCCGAGGATAGCCGGACCGGCGCATGAAATAACCGAGGATGCCGAAACCGACCACGACCACAAGGTCCAAGGGATCGCGGTTGACACTGAAGGCACCGAGGAGAATGAAGATGAACATGATCGGAACCATGAACGTGTAACGCACCTCGGCGAGCTTGGCGAGCTGGGCGGCCAATACGAAGCCGACCAGGGTGCCAGCGATTCCCGCGATGCCTTGAATCCAGACGATGCTAAAGATTAGGTCCGCGTTCTTTTTGAGCATTTCCGGCCCAGGGACAAATCCCCAGGCGAGCAACGCGACGATGAACAGCGCGGTGGTCACGCCCTGGGGAAATCCCATCAACAACGTGGTGATGAGATCGCCGCCATCTTTGGCGTCGTTGGCGCTCTCAGGAGCGATGACACCGCGTACGTCGCCCTTACCGAAGTTTTCTCGGCCGCCTTTGCAACTCTGGGCCGCATGGCCGTAGGCGAGCCAGTCCACCACCTGAGAGCCGAGGCCGGGAACGATTCCCACCCACACGCCAACGAAACTACAGCGCACCACCAGCCACCATTCGCGCAAGCAATCCTTGACCCCGTCGAACAAACTGCCTTTGAGTGGCACGGGCTGTTGCTCGACACCGAGCTTGGTCAAAGCCAAATCCAGCGCCGACGGAATACCAAAAAGAGCGAGCGCCATGATGCTGATCGACATGCCGTCCAATAAGTAGGGCTGGTCGAAAACATAGCGCATGACGCCGCTTTGTGCCTGTTGGCCGATGGTTGCGATGAGTAGACCGAGGCTGGTGGCGATGAGTCCCTTGATCGGCTGGCGCCCGGCGAGCACGGCGACCATGCTTAGGCCCCAAAGCATGACGACGAAAAGCTCGGGCGAGCCCATCAGGTAGATCAAAGGCCTGGTTACGGGAATTGCCAATATGAGAGTGAAGGTGCCGATCAGGCTACCCATGCCGCCAGCCATGAACGAGGCGCCAAGCGCACGACGGCCCTCACCTCTCTTTCCCATCGGGTAGCCATCGAGAACTGTGGCTTGGGAGCCAGAGCCGCCGGGAATGCCAAAAAGTATCGGCAGGTAGGCGGCACAAATCGCGCTGACTGCGCTTGCGCCAATGAGTATCGCGATGCCGGTGAGGGGCTCCCACTTGATCACGATCGGCAATAGGATCGCGTAAACCAGCGGCATTCCTAACCCCTGCGGCGCCACGGCGGTGAAGGTGCCAATGCTGACGCCTATCATCATTGCGAAGAACACCTTCAGTTGAAGGATATTGAGAAAGCCTTTTACGGCCGCGTCGAACAGCGAAGTTTCCATCTCGATAATATTCCTGCCTGGTTAATTGTCCGGCTTACTGCGAAAGGTTAATCATCGGCGATCCACCGTCCGCTGTGATTCCCGCGGTCGACGGCGCAGCGCACTTA
>VBKX01000661.1:0-228 GCA_005879435.1 Deltaproteobacteria bacterium | reverse complement strand
CGATGGTCTCCGCGTCGCGCGGCAACTCGCGGATGGCGCGCTCGTTCTCCTCCGGCAAAAGCGGCGTCGGGTCTTCGCCGACCACTTTACGATATTCCTTGACGAACTCCGGATCCTTAAAACTTTTGCGGATGGCTTCCTTGATGATCTCGGCGCGGTCTTTCTGCGTCGCCGGCGGCAGAATGAAGGGCGAGCCCGACAGGCGGAACAGACGAAACAGGGAAAGTA
>VBKX01000130.1 GCA_005879435.1 Deltaproteobacteria bacterium | reverse complement strand
GTCCGCCTGCATCCAATAGGGACATTGAGCCGTGGCGGACACCGCGATCGCGATCAACTCACGATATTTCTTCGGGATCGCGCCATTCTCTCGGCCGACGATGCCGTTGAGCCCGACCCACGCGTTGAAATCATCCGGCGCCAGCTTGCGCATATCGCGCATCAACTTCAAATCATTTTCATCATGATAGTGTTCCGGCATAGCGCAAACCTCCTGACAGTCGCCGCATTGTTCCTGTATTTGAATTGCGAATGCAATCGCATTGACAGCGTTGCGCCGCGTACGCTACTGCTAATTCGATGCCAGCCTCGTCGAACGCTCATCTCGCCGCGCAATGCAGCATTTGCGGTACGATACTTTCGGGTGCCCTGGGCGTCGTCTACCGCACTTTCGGCATAAGGCGCAGTCCGCGCAATCCGAATATCTGCACGCGCTGCAGCACTCACGTCGAAGAGGGACGGATGGTGGAAATCACCGTTCTCTTCGCCGACCTCTGATCTGGGCGCGCAACGAACCCACGAAGTGGTCGATGCATTTTTACGAATGGCCACGGACGTATTGGTCAAACACGGCGCGTTCATCGACAAATACGTCGGCGACGCCGTCATGGCGCTTTTCAACGTGCCGATTCGCCACGACGATCATGGCCGGCGCGCCGTCGCTGCTGCCACCGAACTGAGATCCGGACTTGAAGCGCTCGGCGCGCAATTCGGACTCGCGCTCGAAGTGTCGATAGGTGTGGCCACCGGTTACGCCCGCGTCGGGCGGTTAGGTTCCGACGACTCCAAGGACTTCACAGCCATCGGCGACGTAGTCAATCTCGCGGCTCGCCTTCAAGGCAAAGCGAGCGCCGGCGAAGTTCTGATCAGCGAAGAATGCTACGTCAGGCACCCGCAAGACTTTGCCGATGCCAGAGGCGAACAGCTCGTCCTTAAAGGCTTTCGCGAACCGGTAATGGCGTTTCGCTTGGGCCACAAAAAGGGATCCCGCCTGATCGACGATCCACCCGAAACGAGCGCGCGCGAAAGTGCCAGCATCGGCGCGATCATTTTCGGCATTCTCGGCGCTCCCTGTGCAGTGGTGACCTTGATCAGTCCCTTGGCGGTGGCCGTAGGCGCGGGCGGGCTCTTCGGTCTCGCCGGCGCGCTCACTTTCCTCGACCGCAGCGCGCTTCGGATCCCCGTCCTCGTACTGACCACGCTCGCTGCTTGCGCCAATCTATACACGTTATGGCATGCACGGAAACTGAGAGAAGATGCCAAAGTCCCTGAGCAGATCAAAATCATGTCGACGCTGGAACGACGCCGCACCAACTTCGTGCTCGCCGCTTCTCTCGCCACGCTCGGCATCGTCGGATTCGAAGTCGTGGCTCACGCCTTGCTACACTGAACAACGCTCGGCTCCAATTCGAAGACTCCCGAATCCGTCGACTCATGATAGTGCTCAGACATTATCGGGTACATCTCATTGGTTACCGATTGAATCACTCCACGTTAGGGAAAAAATATCGATTTCAGCCCTACTATTTCCAACCCCGTAACGTAGGATCAAACTCGGACTGCTGCGAGCGTGGCTTAATAGGCGGCGGTTCGAACAATCCGGCGAACAGCACTGGGCCAAACACCGAGACAAACAGAAACAGTGTCCAGGCTACACGCTTAACAACGGATTTTTTCGATCGCCAGACTATGCGAAGACATAAGAGTGCAATGACAGTCGAGCATCCTACAAGTATAAAAATCGCCGTGTTCACCAGTCGCCTAAACTGTTTTACAAAATCCTAATCCGTACACGGCAACTCCGATTCGTTGACTTCCACCCAGGGCACCCGGCTGCTCCAGTGACCGTGCGCCGCGGGCTTGCCCGGCGGCACATCGTCCAGAGTCCCAGCGGGAACGATCGCCCGCGTGCCGTCGCGCGATGCATGCGGGATGGGACAGTTGCAATTAGCGCAAATTTGCCGCGCGAAACTTTTCGCTTCCGGCAAGTCGAAGCGCTTGATCCAATTGTCGCCCTGCGTCCAGCGAAATTGCGCGATCGGCACCGCGATATTGGTCGAACGCACGCCGCCCGTCGCTTTGCGGCAGCGCGAGCAATAGCAGTGGCCAAATCGCATAAACGGCGTGCTCACTTCGTAGCGCACCGATTTACACAGGCAGCTTCCTTTGAGAGTTTGTTCAGCCATTTAACCTCCCGGTAAACGAACAATGTTGGGCGCGCATCCACCGCGCGGTTAATTTAATTTCACTAATCCGATCCGGTTGACGCCGCTGCACGCGATGGCGATATTGCCGTCCTTCGTCAAGCTCACGTTACGCACGACGCCGCCGCCCGATGGAATCTTCCACGTCTGAAATTTTTCGCTCTTAGGATCAAACCGCACAATCGTGTTCGGAGTCACTCCCGCTTCGCTATACCAGATCACATCGTTGATCGCGATGATGCCGTAAGGCTGGGACTGCGGTCCGCCGGGCGACGCCCATTCGGTCGCCTTGCCGGTGGTTGGATCGTAGCGGCCGAGATAGCCGCGCGAGTAGTCGGAATACCAGATGACATCGTCGCTCGTGATCGCGATTCTGCGTGGCCTGCTTTCCGCATTCGGCAACGCATACTCGCGGATCGCCATTGTGTTGGGGTCGATACTGGCAATCTTATTCGAGCCGAACTCGACGAGGAACGGAATATTTTTCGAGTTTATCACCATGCCGTAGGGCCGCGACTTGGGCGTCGGCGCCGTCACGAGTTTAAGCTCGCTCGTCTGCGGATTGAGCCTTCCGACCATATTACCGCCCTGCACCGTGAACCAGAGCACGCCGTTCTTATCGAACACCGGCGTATGCGGATCGCGCGCCGCAGGATTCGGCATGAAGTACTCGGTCACTTCGCCGGTCTTCGGATTGAGCTTGCCAACGGTCGCTTTGAAATTGCCCGTATACCAGATGTTGCCGTCTTTATCCGCGGTCAAGCCGTGCGGACCGGATTTATCCGGCAGACGGTACTCTTTGATCGCGCCGGTTTTCGGATCCAAACGTCCAAGCTTGTTCGCGAACTGTCCGGTGTACCAGATGGCGCCGTCCGCGGTCGCCAGAGGATCGTGCGGCCGCGACCCCGGAGTCGGTACAATCCACTCTGAGATTGTCACCTTCGCGCTTCCTGGAATGACCACAGCAGCCGGTCTCGGTCGCTCGGGAAAATTCTTTGATAAATATTGCACCAGTGGTTCGACTTCGTTTTGCGGCAAAGTCGAGCCGACGTTGATCATCATGTTCAGATTGTTGCGCCAGCTTTCCGCGCTATAGCCACTGCGCGTCACCGTGCCGAGATCGTGACATTGCACACAGTAAGTCTGCACCGCCTTCTTACCGTTTCCCTCAGGCAAGGTCTCTTGGCCGAGCGCAGGAAAAACAGAAATAAATGCGCTTGCCATAATTGAAAGCGGAATGAATTTTTCTATCATGGCCCCCTCCTTTGTCGATTGGCCGCCATTCTATTGCCGACTTCCAATGTTAGCAAGATTGGACGACGCCGCGTTCGCCCAGCGCCTGCAATTTTCGACAGGTCTGTGTTTGGGAGAGCGAGCGACAAAATCGCATCGCTCGCGCCGAGTACACCATGGAAATCTTGAGTATCGTAATTCGAAAACTTTTAGTGAAATTTCGTACGACAAAACCAATTGTCCGCGCCGAACCGACATAACGTGTTCGATGCTTGGTTTACGGTAAGTAGTTTTTTTCCTTCCAACGGACGATATTACCTGACGAATTATTTCGTCCCAAAGTTACAAGGTTTTGATTTTGTTTGAAGTTCTCAGGTGGCACGCGCCTTGCCCCTATCTCAATTAGCAACTTGGTAACGACTTGACAAAAAGAGGAGGACAAATGACCACAAGCTCATTTTATCGCGCGGGATCGATAGTTTTCTTGGCTAGCGCTCTGACATTTGCAGGTTGTGCAGGCGGTCCTCTGACCACCCGGGAAAAAGGCGCGGGCATCGGCGCGCTCGGCGGCGCTGCGGCCGGGGGCCTTATCGGTAGTGCGGTCGGCCACCCGGGTGCGGGCGCGGCGATTGGCGGCGGGGTAGGACTCGGCGCCGGCGCGTTGATCGGCGACCAAATGCAGGGCCGCGAGTATCGAGACAGATATTACGAGAGATAGTGATTTTGGAAAAATGAGTCTATGACTCTCGTCGTGCCGATCCCGTTCCGCATCTTGTTTAACCACCATCGACAATAGTTATTAACCATCCGTCGGCTGTGTCTGGCGAGAGAGGACTCTCTTCCAGACGCAGCCGGCGATTCAGGCTCGCGCCGACGCCGTTAATTAAAAACGCCGGGGAACCAGATCGGTCGATGTGTTCCGACATCCGACACAGAGTTTCACCGAGGTAGTTGGTCGCGGGCAATGATGCAAGCGGCCCATGAGCGAAGTAATTACCGTGGAAAGGAGAACCCTTATGGTATCGATATTGTTAACAGTCATTTTCGGATTGGGGATTGGTTACTTTGCAACTCAGAATACTGTGCCGGTCGCTCTGCGTGTCGGTGATTTCATCTGGCCGGACGTTCCGTTGTACGTGGTTGCCGTTGGGTCGGTGTTTCTAGGGCTTCTCATCGCCTGGATTTTTTACGTCGCGCGGACTCTTTCCACATCGCTGACGATTTTTGGAAAGGATCGCCAGATGAGCAGTGCTCGCCGCACGATGCCCGAACTCGAACATCGGATCCATGAGCTCGAAGTGACCAATGCGCAGTCCGCGGTCGCCTAAGTCTTTTTAACTATCGACTGGCGCAATCAATCTGGAGCCGGCCGATACGCCAGGTGGCGAGGGAAGAGTCTCGATCGCCATGAGTGACGACAGTAGCTCATCCCCGCCACTTGAAACTAAGCCCGCCGATTTGCTCGCGTTTTGCTCGGATCATCGTCTTGTCGCTTGAGATACCGGGTGTCCTTCGTCGGCGTTATCAAAGGCGCTGGAATCCAAACGATGGCGAAAGTTCTAAGGGACAAATGAGCGATCTTTTTATGATTGTGTTAACCCGGGTCGGGAGACCAGGATTGTAGCTCGATGATATTCCCTTCCGGGTCCGTTACATAACACCACGTCACTCGGGCGCTTGTCGCGGTTTCGAGCGCGACAACATCGCCGACCGCGTGGCCGCCTGCGCCGATGATTTCGTCGCGGGCTGCGCGCACCGATGTGACTTCAAATGCGAT
>VBKX01000129.1 GCA_005879435.1 Deltaproteobacteria bacterium | reverse complement strand
GCAGCAGGCGGCGCAGCGCTTCCTTGCCCGACCCGACGGCGACGATCGTCCGCCCCGGCCCGGACAGCAACGCCTCCATGGCTAACAGCGATCTCTGGTCGTCGTCGACGATGAGAATATTAGCTGTCGGTTCTGAGTTCATAGTTGACTCGTACGATCCGCTGCTTGCCGAAAAGCCAAATGCGCAGGAGCGCGAGCAACTCCTCCGCGTCGACGGGCTTGGCGATGTAATCGGACGCGCCGGCATCGAGGCACTTCTCACGATCGCCCTTCATCGCTTTGGCCGTTAGGGCCAGAATCGGCAAAAGCCGATGCTTAGAGTTGAGGCGTATCCTGCGCATGGTTTCGTAGCCGTCCATCTCGGGCATCATGATCTCCATCAAGACGGCGTCAATTTCGCGATCTTCATCGAGGAGTGAAATGGCTTCCGTGCCATTCTCCGCGTTGACGACATGAACGCCATGCTGCTCGAGCAGGCTGGTCAAGGCGAAAATATTGCGCACATCGTCGTCCACGACAAGCACTTTCCTGCCGATAAGCGCCTCGTCGGATTGGCGCAGCCGTTCCAACATCTGCCGCTTGCCACTGGGCAAATCGGAAGCGACGAGATGGAGGAACAGCGACACTTCGTCGAGCAGCCGCTCGGGCGATTGCACGTCTTTGAGGACCACGCTCTCGGCCATCCTTGCCAGACGCTGGCCGTCGTTTTCGGTCAAGTCTTTGCCCGTGCAGACGACGATCGGCAGTTCCCGCAGCGCCGGATTCTGTCGGATGTTCTCCATGAGATCGAAGCCAGAGATGTCGGGTAGCCGCAGGTCCAAAATCAAGCAATCGAATTTCTTCTCGCGCAATGCATTTAAAGCTTCCGCGCCCGTTCCGGCGGTGGAAATCTCCACGCCATCATGATTCAGCAGCTCGACAATGCTCTGTCGCTCGATGTCGTTATCTTCGACCAGCAGCAAACGGCGTTGGCGTGATTGGGCGTACTGCATCACCCGATCGAAAGCCTTTTTCAGGTCATCGGTGGTCGCCGGCTTGGTGAGATAAGAAAACGCTCCGTGGCCGAGACCTTGCAGACGTTCTTCTTCGACGCTGATGATCTGCACCGGAATATGGCGCGTTGTGGGATCTTGCTTGAGTTGATTCAAAACCGTCCAGCCCAGCATGTCCGGCAGGAATATGTCGAGCATGATAGCGAGCGGCTGGAACTGGTGCGCCAAAGATCGCACGTGCGAACCGTGCATCGAAACCACGCCTTTCAAGCCTTTCTCGCGCACCATGCCGAGCAAGAGGTTGGCGAAGTGCGGATCGTCTTCGACGATGAGCACCACAGCATCATCCGGCGAAACCATTTCGCGGTCGTCCGGAATCTGCTCCGGCTTGGCTGCCTGGTGCACGATCAGCGGCGCCGGGTGCATCGCGGCGCGGTTTTCGGAAGGCATCGTCATATGCGGCCCAAGGTAACTCTCGGGCAAATAAAAGGTAAATACGCTGCCCCGACCGGGGGCGCTGTTCAAGCGGATTTCGCCGCCGAGCAAAGCCGCCAGCTCGCGGCTGATCGCAAGTCCTAAACCGGTGCCGCCGTAGCGCCGGCTCGTACCCGCGTCCGCTTGGTGGAATGCTTCGAAAATGATCTTCTGCTTATCCGGTGAAATCCCGATACCGGTGTCTCGCACCTCGAAGGCGATCACTCTTGCGGCGTTATTCAAAGCCACGTGATCGGTAGTCCAACCACCGGTGGCCACGTTCATGCCGAAGATGACGTGTCCCTGGGAGGTAAACTTAAAGGCGTTGGAGAGCAAATTCTTGAGCACCTGCTGGAGGCGTTTGACGTCGGTGCTCAAATTGCGCGGCAGTTGTGAGTCCATCTCGATTTCGAAGGCCAAGTGCTTGCTTTCGGCGATGTGGCGGAAACTGCGCTCGACGGCGTCGCGCACGTTCGTGAACGACACCTCTTCGGGTTCCACGGTTACGGTGCCCGACTCGATCTTCGAGAGGTCGAGAATGTCGCTGATCAGGTTCAAAAGGTCGGCGCCGGCGGCGTGAACGTTGCGCGAAAACTCGACTTGCTTCGCCGTCAGATTGCCTTCGGCGTTCTCCGCGAGCTGCTGGGCCAGGATCAGAATGCTGTTAAGCGGCGTGCGCAGCTCGTGCGACATGTTGGCGAGAAATTCGGACTTGTACTTGGAGGTGAGCGCCAGCTCGGCGGCTTTTTCTTCCAAGGCGTAGCGCGCCTGCTCGATTTCCTGGTTTTTGCGCTCAACCTCGGCGTTCTGTTCGGCGAGCTGTTGCGCTTTGTGGCCGAGCTCGTCGTTGGTTTGCTGCAGTTCTCTCTGCTGCGTCTGAAGCTCGCTGGCGAGTTTCTGTGACTGTTGCAGCAAGCCTTCCGTGCGCATGGTGGCTTCGATCGTGTTGAGCACGATGCCGATGCTCTCGGTCAATTGTGACAGAAACGTGAGATGGGTCGAAGTGAACTGCGACAGCGTCGCGAGCTCGATGACGGCTTTGGTCTCGCCCTCGAACAACACCGGCAGGACGATGAGGTTGCGCGGTTGCGCGTCGCCCAGGCTCGAGGTGATGCGCACGTAATCGTGCGGAACGTCCGAGAGGTGGATCGGCCGCTTTTCTACGGCGCACTGGCCGACCAGTCCGTCGCCGAGCGCGAGCCGGGAGCGCTCGTCCTGAGTCATAGCGCGGGCGTAGCTCGCCAACATGGCGAGGTGCGATTGATTGTTGCTCGAATCCATTTGATACATCGCGCCGCATTGCGCGTTTACGAGCGGCGCCAGTTCGGAGAGCAGCATCTGACCGACGGTGGTGAGGTCGCGCTGGCCCTGCAGCATGTTGGTGAACTTCGCGAGGTTGGTTTTGAGCCAATCTTGCTCCATATTTTGATCCGTGGTAGCGCGCAAGTTTTGAATCATCGCGTTGATGTTGTCCTTGAGCTCGACGACCTCACCGCGCGCGTCGACTTGGATTTCACGCGTGAGGTCGCCCTTAGTGACTGCGGTCGCGACGTCCGCGATGGCGCGTACTTGGGTGGTAAGGTTGGCTGCCAGCAGATTCACGTTGTCGGTCAAATCTTTCCAGATGCCCGCTGCGCCCGGGACGTTGGCTTGACCGCCCAAGCGGCCTTCGACGCCGACTTCGCGCGCGACGGTCGTGACCTGTTCGGCAAAGATCGCCAGTGTGTCGGTCATGCCGTTGATCGTCTCCGCCAGAGCGGCGACTTCGCCTTTCGCTTCGACGGTGAGTTTCTCCTTGAAGCTACCGTTGGCGACGGCGGTGACGACTTTGACGATACCCCGCACCTGAGCGGTCAAATTACCGG
>VBKX01000658.1 GCA_005879435.1 Deltaproteobacteria bacterium | reverse complement strand
TTGCCACAGATTTTGCCCGATCTCATTTCCCTTACGTTGTACCGCCTGGAAACCAACATCCGCGCCGCATCGGTGCTCGGCCTGATCGGCGCCGGCGGCATCGGCTATCTAATGAACACCAGTTTTCGCACTTTCCAATACCAAGAAGCGGCAGCCATCGTCCTAGTGCTGATTGCGCTCGTTATGTTAGTGGATCATCTCAGCTCGCGATTGCGTGCTTTGGTCGTGTGACAGCGCAACCGTATTCCGGTTCGACTCGCTTGGTTATTCGGAGTAAATCGAAGCGGCCCGAGGCAAAAAGCGGATCGGGTGACGTAACGGCGGACTATGTCGTCATGGACTTTTTTTTCTGCCATGTGATAATCTCGCCGAGGAGCTTCATCGATGATTCGTACCGTAGGTCTCGTTGCCAAGTATCAGGAACCCAAAGCCGCGCAGATGGTTCGCTGGCTGATTCCGTGGCTCAAGAAGCGCGGCAAGAAAGTTTGCGTGGAAAACGGCCTGACGCGCAATGGGGCGCAATCCTGCAGTAAGAAACAGATGGCGGCCAAAGCCGATCTGATTGTTTCCTTGGGCGGCGACGGCACGTTACTCAACATTGCGCCTTTGGTGGATCGACCGGAGGTGCCGATTCTGGGGGTCAACCTCGGCGGCTTAGGGTTTATTACCGAAGTCGCGGTGGACGAGCTCGAAGCCGTGCTGAGCAAGACCCTCGAGGGCGATTTCGAAGTCGAAAAGCGCATGACCCTCGAAGTCCGCGTTTTGGGAAAGAAGAAGCGGCCGCACAAGTTTCGCGTACTGAACGACGTCGTCATTGCCAAGGGGGCGCGCAGCCGGATCATCGATTTGGAAACCTACGTCGGCAATGACTATCTGTGTACCTACCGCGCCGACGGTCTGATTATTTCGACGCCGACCGGATCGACAGCCTATTCCTTAGCCGCGGCGGGACCGATTCTCGAGCCGACGCTCGGCGCCATCGTGTTAGCGCCGATTTGTCCCCATACGTTGACCAATCGACCCATCGTCGTGCCGAGCAATGCGGCAGTTCGCGTGACCTTGCGCTCGTTCGGTGACACCGTCATTTTGATTCCCGACGGGCAACAGGGCGTGCGGCTCAATAACGGCGATCGGGTGGAAGCGCGCGATTACGGCTTGCCGGTGTCTTTGATCAAACTCTCGTCGCGCAGCTATTATGAGATTTTGCGCGAGAAACTGAAATGGGGAGAACGCTAGGCGCTTGGTCTTATGCTGCGCGAACTGCGCATCAAGAATTTTGCAGTCATCGATGAGGTCGGACTGGAGCTTAAGTCCGGTCTGAATATCATCACCGGAGAAACCGGCGCGGGCAAATCCATCATCCTCAACGCTCTCGGCTTGATCGCCGGCGAGCGCGGCAGCTCGGATGTTATCCGCAACAAGGAAGAAGAAGCGACGGTAGAAGCGCTGTTCGAAGGCTTGCCACCCGAGATTGAAAGCAAGCTCAGCGACGCCGGATTTGAAGCTGACGGCGAGCTGGTGCTCAAACGGATCGTCAATCGTTCGGGGAAAAACCGCATCTATGTAAACGGTGGTCTTTGCCCCCTCGGACTGCTCGCCGCAGTGGGCGGCTCGTTGGTCCACATTTACGGGCAGCATGAGCACCATACACTGCTGCAGCCTGATACCCATCTGAATTTGCTCGACGCGTTTGCAGACGAGCCAGCATTGCCAAGGACGATGAGAGAAACTTACGACGTCTTGGCCGTAGCGTGGAGGGATCTCAACGAAGCGCGAGAGTCGCTCGAGCAGCGGCGCCGGGAAAAGAACCTGCTCGAAGCCCAAGCCGAAGAACTAACCCAGTCACGTCTCAAAGCTGGCGAAGAAGAAGAGCTCCGCGCAGCGAAAAATATTCTGGCGCACAGCGAAAAACTTTATCAGGGTTGCCGCGAGGGCGAGGAGGTTCTGTACGAAGGCGAGGCTGCGCTGGTCGGTCGACTGAGCAAATACGCCGTCCGTCTGCGTGAATTGTCGTCGATCGATCGGCACCTGCAACCGACCGTCGATTTCCTCGAATCCGCTTTAGCGCAACTGCAAGAGGCCGCCTCTCAACTGCGCCGCTACGCTGAGCGCGTTCACTTCGACCCAGGCGCGCTGGAGCAAGTCGAAGACCGCCTCGCTGAAATCCAGCGCCTCAAACGCAAGTACAATGCGAGCGTCGACGAGATCTTGCGTATGCATGAGGAAATCAAAAGATCGCTCAACACCTTGGAACACGGCGAGGAGCAAATCGCCACTTTAGAGAAATCTTTCGCGGAGGCGCGCCAGTCGGCGTGGGAAACGGCCGAGAAACTTTCGCTTGTCAGGCAGCGCGCGGCGAAGAAATTGAAACGTGAAATGGAAAAGGAAGTGAAAGATCTCGGCATGCCGGAGACAACATTTGAAGCGCACTTTGTCACACAGGATGAAAAGGCCGATGCGCCGCCTTTTTTCATCGCCGGCAAAAAACTTACCGAGCGAGGCATGGATCAAGTGGAATTTTACTTTTCGCCCAACCCGGGAGAACCGGCGAAGCCGCTGGCGAAAATCGCCTCCGGCGGCGAGCTCTCACGCTTGATGCTCGCGCTCAAGTCGCTCGTGATGACGCCGGGGGTCGTTTCGACTCTGTTGTTTGACGAGGTGGATGCGGGCATCGGTGGTCGGGTGGCGGAGATCGTCGGCAAAAAACTCAAACAAGTAGCCTCCCGTCACCAGGTCATTAGCGTGACTCATCTGCCGCAAGTGGCCGCCCTCGCCGATGCTCATTTCGTCGTCGAAAAGGAGGTCGAAAAAGGGCGGACCTTCACGCGCGTTAGACAACTGAGCGAGCATGACCGCATCGACGAGTTGGCTCGTATGCTCGGCGGCGTTAAAATTTCCGAACAAGCTCGCCGCCACGCCGAGGAGATGGTTCGGGGGAAATGATCAGTGCTGAGTAACGAGTGCTGAGGACTGACCGTAGACAATTGTTCTAACTGGCAAATTGACGCCGGTTGACTTTCTCAGCCTGGTTCCCTAATTTTGACTCAGCACTCAGGACTCCTTACTCAGTCCTTTCTCGCGTGGGGCCGTAGCTCAGTTGGGAGAGCGCTTGAATGGCATTCAAGAGGTCGAGGGTTCGATTCCCTTCGGCTCCACCAAAAATTCCCTGAATTCATTGAAGAAATTTTCGGCTTGAAGGTCATGCAAATTCTCTTCAACCCAAAATTGTCCGTGTTTTGTCCGTGTTCGCTCATCCGTTA
>VBKX01000660.1 GCA_005879435.1 Deltaproteobacteria bacterium | reverse complement strand
TGAATTTTAGTCTACCAGCTTTGCGTAACGCTCCATTCACGTCACGACGCGCTGGACGCAAACACCGATTGCGCGATTTGTAGCGCTTCGTCTTGAATTTGTTTCAGGTGTTCTTCTGACCGCAGGCTTTCCGCATAAATCTTGCACAAATCTTCCGTGCCCGAAGGTCGCACGGCAAACCATCCGCTGCGCGCCGCAACTTTGAGGCCGCCGATCTCCGCGCCGTTACCCGGCGCACGAGTGAGCTTGGCCGTAATCGATTCACCGGCAAGCTTCTGGGCTTTCACTGCTTCGGGACGAAGTTCCTTCAGCGCTTTTTTTTGCGCCGCCGTCGCAGGCATATCCATCCGCGCGTAACTGGGCCGCCCGAGCTCCTGGGTCAACTCATCGTACCAGACGCTCGGATCGCGTCCGGTCGTCGCGATGATCTCCGCGGCGAGCAAGGAAAGGATAATGCCGTCTTTATCCGTCGTCCAAACCGTACCATCGCGGCACAGAAAGCTCGCGCCCGCGCTCTCTTCGCCGCCGAAACAAAGCGCCCCGTCGAAAAGGCCTTGGGAAAACCATTTGAATCCGACCGGTACTTCGAAGAGTTTTCTGCCGAGTCGCTCGACGACCCGATCGATGAGCGAGCTGCTCACCAAAGTCTTGCCGACGGCTGCGTCCTTACTCCACTCGGGCCGGTGCGTGAGCAGATAATGTATCGCCACCGCGAGGTAATGATTGGGATTCATCAAACCAAGGGACGGCGTTACGATACCGTGGCGGTCCGAGTCGGCGTCATTTCCCACTGCGATTTGAAATCGATCTTTGAGGCCGACCAAGCTCGCCATCGCGTATGGGCTTGAGCAATCCATTCTAATCTTGCCGTCATGATCCAAGGTCATGAAGCGAAATGTCGGATCGATCTTGTCATTGACCACCGTGAGATCGAGTCGATAGCGCTCGGCAATTCTCTCCCAATACGGGAGCGCCGCGCCTCCCAGCGGATCGACGCCGATCTTTACATGCGCCGACCGTATCGCGTCCATGTCGATCACCGCCGTCAGATCATTGACGTAGGGACCGAGCAAGTCATTTTCATGCGTGGTTGGAGATTTGAGCGCCGCGTCGTAGCCTATTCTTTTCACCGAGCGATTGCTTTCTCGCAGCAGCTCATTGGCTCGATGTTGAATCCAATCGGTGACGTCGGTGTCCGCCGGGCCGCCTTGCGGCGGATTGTATTTGAAACCGCCGTCCCCTGGCGGGTTGTGCGACGGCGTGACCACGATTCCGTCGGCCAGTCGATCCTTCTTATCGCGGTTATGAACTAAGATCGCACGTGAAATCGACGGCGTCGGCGTAAAGCCATCGTCGCGCTGAATGACCGTTTCAACCCCATTGGCGGCGAGCACTTCGAGCGCGCTCCTCTCTGCCGGGCCCGACACCGCATGCGTGTCCTTGCCCATGAAAAGCGGTCCCGTGATCCTCTTGCTCGAGCGGAATTCACAGATCGCCTGGGTAATCGCGAGAATGTGCGCCTCGTTGAGCGTGCCGTCGAGCGGGCTGCCCCGATGACCGCTGGTGCCGAAACTCACCAGCTGGCGAGAATCATCGACGTCTGGCCGTTTTTCGTAATAGGTTTTTTCTAGGCGATCAACGTCGATTAAAACATCGGTGGGAGCCGGTTTTCCCGCGAGCGGATGAATGGCCATGTGAAACCCCTTCTGTAACGGCGTCCCTGCCTTTCGACGCAGGCCGCAATCTTGCTTTAATTTATACAACGGGGAGAATGTAGATCATAGCCGCGAGCAAAATTGCTTGAACCGGTCCGCGTCCTTACAACACTTCCAACGCGTAGAGCTTGGCGTTCTCTATCGAGACATTCAGTACGACTTTGCCTTTAAGTGAGGTTTGCAATACATGATCCAAAGCATCGCTGCCCGCGACGGCGAAACATTTGGTCTTGCTTTCGCTCGAAA
>VBKX01000128.1 GCA_005879435.1 Deltaproteobacteria bacterium | reverse complement strand
GGATTGCTCGCTTCGAAATGCTCTTGGGCACATAGTAGTCGACTACGACGACGCCGAGGATCCGCCTATCGCGCGCGTAAATCGGCACTCCGCCACGAATTACGTCGCCGTCGCCGAACGCTTGAGTGCGCGTCACCTCGAGACCGCGCAAAGCCCGATTCAAAAATTCGCTTTCCGGCTTGATCGTGACGCCGGTGGGCACCTGCTGATTGAAAGCCACTACGAACGGCTGACCATCGGGCGAAAACAGCTCGACCGTGCCGAGATTATATTCACGCTGCTTGGCCTCGACGAACTTTTTCAGTTCGGTCAGGCGCGGCTGTTCGGCGAGCCCTTCTGCCGTGATTCGCTGACTGAGTTGACGCGCATAAAAAAGCGCGTTGTTGGCGGAGTTTTGATAGTAAGTTTGACCGATTTCCAGCGAACCTTGCAGCGCGCTTTCGACCTTGGAATCAAACCACCGGTCAAACGATCGCCGCAGCAAACCTCCCGCAATCATGAACAATAACACGCTGGGGACCAGCACCATCGCAACAAAGGCCAAAACCAAGCGCGCCTGCAGGCGAGAACCAAGCATACGCCGCTTGTGCTCGACGACCAGTTTGACCAAGTTGCGAACGACCAGAAACACGAGCAAACCCAGCAGGATAATATTGACGTTGATCAACAGGAAGAAAACGATATTGCTGCCGAGCGAATACTCCGGCGCAACATCAGGCAGCTGGACTTCGAAAAAAATCAGCGCCGCAACCATCAAGGCGGTGACGAGGATGACGATTCCTTCGCGCTTGCGGCGCTTGTTCTCCTCGATTTTGAGGCTTTGCTCGACATAGCTGGCGGGATTGGCTACTTCCATAAACGCCTTGACCGAGGGCTACCTTCTAAAAAAATAAAGGACAAGAGAAATTATCAGACTGATGAGAATGCATGTCGCAAGCGGAAAATAAAACGTGAAGCGCTCCCGCTGGATCGTAATGTCCCCTGGCAAATGTCCCAGCCAGGGTAATTTGCCGGCCAGGGAAAATACCACTCCGACAATCACCAAAAGAAGGCCAAGATAGATGAGTGTCTTGCCAATCCCCGCCATAGCCGTATCCCTGTTAGTTTGAAATAATGCTCCGGCAATCCGGCCCGCTCAAAATAGACTCGGCTGTTTACGCGGCTGATTCGCAGCCGCGGTTTTTTGCGTTCTGCCGAAATGATCGAATGCCAGCGCGGTCGCTAGACGTCCGCGCGGCGTTCTTTGAATAAACCCCGCCTGAATCAGAAATGGTTCGTAGACGTCCTCGATGGTATCCTTCTCTTCGCCGATGGCGGCGGCCAAAGTCTCGACGCCGACCGGACCGCCGGCAAATTTATCGATCAAAGTCACGAGCAGCATGGTGTCCATCTTGTCCAGTCCTAGTCGGTCCACCTCCAGCATGTTGAGCGCGTCGTCCGTGAGCCGCTTGGTGATCGTGCCATCACCCTTCACTTGCGCGTAGTCGCGCACCCGGCGCAGCAGTCGATTGGCGATGCGCGGCGTGCCGCGCGAACGGCAAGCGATCTCCGCGATGCCGTCGTTCTCTTCGGGAACAGCGAGAATAGCGGCCGAGCGCTTGAGAATTTTAGTGATCGCGCCGGTGTCATAGAAGTCGAGCCGATGAATATGGCCGAAGCGGTCGCGCAGCGGCGAAGTCAAAAGCCCGGAGCGCGTCGTCGCCCCGATGAGGGTGAAGTGCTTGAGCGGCAGCTTGATCGAGCGCGCCGCGGGCCCCTGACCGACCATGATGTCGATCTGATAATCTTCCATCGCCGGATAGAGCACTTCTTCGACGACGTGGTTCAGACGATGGATCTCGTCGATGAACAGAACATCGCCCTCTTCGAGATTGGTCAGCAACGCGGCAAGATCGCCAGGACGCTCCACCACCGGCCCTGACGTGGCTTTAATGTTGACCCCCATCTCGAGGGCGATGATATAGGCTAATGAGGTTTTGCCTAATCCCGGCGGACCATGGAAAAGAATATGATCGAGCACGTCATGGCGCGCTTGAGCTGCGGTAATCGCGACCTTTAGATTCTCTTTAATCTGCTCTTGGCCGACGTATTCGTCGAACCCGCGCGGCCGCAGGTTAACTTCGAAAGTTAGGTCTTCGTCGATTTTGGTTCCGTTGAGCATGATTCAAATCAGCGCCGGGGCCGCCAAGCCCTTACCGGCTTAGCAGCCGCAGGCTCTCTTTCAACACGCTTTCCAATGAATGGTCGCCTTTTTTGAGAACCTCTCGCACCGCCTTTTCCGCGTCAGGTCTTTTATAACCCAGATTGACCAGCGCCGAAACTGCATCCAGCATCAGCTGCGAACCGACTTCGGGTTTCGCGCTTTCGGCGCCGATCGGCGCCAAGGTTGCGAGCTTGTCCTTCAGCTCAACGATCATGCGCTCGGCGAGTTTCCGGCCCACGCCAGGGATAGCGATCAACCGCGGTTGATCGCCTTCTCGTAGCGCGCGAGCCAGTTCCTCTGCCGGGATGCCGGACAAGATATTGATGGCCAGCTTCGGACCGATTCCCGAGACGCCGATGAGCAGCAGAAAGATTTGTTTCTCGGGAAAATCGCGAAACCCAAAAAGCTGCAACGCATCTTCGCGAACATGGGTGTGAATTTGCAGGCTCACCGGCGCGTTGATTTCCGGCAATTGGTAAAACACGTTCAGCGGGATAAATATCTGATAGCCCACGCCGCCGACATCGACGATGATTTCGCCGGGAATCTTTTGGGCTAACGTCCCATGAATTTGCGCGATCACGTCGAGATTTGCATGCGATGGGAACCAGCTAGTCGCTTTGACCCGCCCATTTAACGATCGAATCACCAGATTTTGAAACGTCCGACGATGCGCATGGCAAATGGCGCTGGCCAGCGCATCGGCTGCGTCGGCGCGGATTGCACCGCGCAGACCGAGTAGCACATTCACCATCCGTTGCACCTGCTCTTTGGTCGCTTGGCCGTAACCCACCACGGCAACTTTGATTTCCGCGGCGGAATATTCGGCGACGCCGAGCTCACGCTCCGCCGCCGCCAGCAGCGCCACACCCCGCGCTTGGCCGAGCTTTAGCGAGCCTTGAACATTGCGCGAAAAGAATACTTTTTCCAGACTCACCATAGATGGCTGGTACCGCTCGATGACTTTGCGCAGTCCGTGGTGGATCCGGCTCAAGCGCAACGGCAAACCGATGGCCGCAGTGGTAATTATCGTTCCGTGGGAAATGTGATGAAGCTGATTGCCCGCGGCCTCGACGAGTCCCCAGCCCGTCACTAGCGAGCCAGGATCGATGCCGAGAATGATTTCGCGATGGGGCGGTTTGGCGCTGCTCTTTGGCATCGGCGCCACTGGTTTAGCTCGCCTTGTCCATCAGTTCGGTGGGAATGTTGAAGTTCGCGGCGACGCTTTGCACGTCGTCGTGATCTTCCAATTCTTCGCTGAGCTTCAAAACCTGTTCCACGTTTTTGGCATCGACATCGACGGTATTCTTCGGCACCAGTGTAACCTGCGCGCTCGATACGGAGATCTTTTCCTGATCCAAACGCTCTTTGACCTTTTCGAAATCTTCCGGCCGGGTCACCACTTCGAAGATCTCGTCTTCGCCGCGCACGTCTTCGGCACCGGCGTCGAGCACAATGTCCATTAGTCGATCTTCATCGACTTGGGATTTTTCGACGGTGATCCATCCCTTCTTGTCGAACATCCAGGAAACACAGCCGGTCTCACCCATGTTGCCCCCATGCTTGGTGAACATCCGGCGAATCTCGGAGACCGTGCGATTTTTGTTGTCGGTCAAAACGTGCGCGATGATCGCCACGCCGCCGGGGCCGTAACCTTCATATTGGATTTCTTCGTAGGTCACGCCTTCGAGCTCGCCCGTCCCCTTCTTGATCGCCCGTTCGATGTTGTCGTTGGGCATGCTCTGCGCCCTTGCGGTCAGCACCGCGGTGCGCAGGCGCGGGTTGGAATTCAAATCCCCGCCGCCCATGCGCGCTGCGACGGTTATTTCTTTGATGAACTTAGTGAAAAGCTTTCCCTTCCTAGCGTCCTTGGCCGCCTTTTTATGCTTGATCGTGCTCCACTTAGAATGACCGGACATAAAAGAACCTTTCCTTCAAAGTCGTTCGTAAACTATCATAAACACCATGCCACGTAAACCGCGTGCCACGCCCAAGATTGACCCACGACGCAACCGTGCGATTTTACCGCTCGTCGCGTTCTACGCGCGGATTTTTGGCGTTCAAGGCCGGCTTTTCGCTTACGAGTTGTTGAATACGGACATCTCCTAAGCAAATTTTTGCCAGGATTGCCTTTTCTCTCGTTGCGCTTTCCGATATATTCGCTGGCAATGACGTATCGGGCCGCGCTCACGTCCAGATTGATCGGCTCTGGCCCTAAGTTCCGTCGCGCCAGAGCGCTTAATCTGCTTCTGCTGTTCGCGTTCGTCCTTGGTTGCTCGATACCGCCTGGCAAGGTGCGCCTACCCACGCTGCCGGAGGGCCGGGTCAGCCAGATCGGCATCGCATCATGGTATGGTCCTGGATTTCACGGCAAGGCCACCGCAAGCGGCGATGTCTATGATCAGAACGAGCTCACTGCGGCGCATCAAACGCTGCCGCTCGGCACGCGCGTGATGGTCACCAACACGGAAAACGGCAGCACCACCGAAGTCACGATCACTGATCGTGGGCCGTTCGCCAAGGGACGGATCATCGATCTCTCTTTCGCCGCTGCTCAAGCGCTCAACATGATTGGTCCCGGCACGGCGCTGGTTCGCATCGACGTCCTCGACAGCCCGATACCCATACAGACGGTGCGCGCGTCGCTCGACTATACCTTGCAGGTGGGCTCGTTTTCCCAGTTGGAAAACGCTCGGCAGCTGCGCGACCGCGTCGCCAAATCATTCAGCGATGTAACCATCGCACCGCTCCAATCCAAGGATACCACCTATTACCGAGTGAGCCTGGGAACCTTCTCGAGCCGGTCCGACGCCGAAGAGCGCGCCCGCCAACTCACCGAGGCCGGCTACTCGGTCATCATCATGGAGAAATAGGTGGATGAACCGAACGCGCTAACAATCCCGGCAACGTTTTGTCGCCTGCTCAAATCGCCGAGTCGACTGCTGCTTGTTTTTGCCGCGCTCAGCGGATGTTTGTCACCGCCGCCAATCACTAGTCCCGCGCCGGACGCCTTTGCTCAGTTGACCAAGAGCGTGGCCGAATGGCGTGAACTGCCGCTTACTCGCACCCTGCGAGTTGAAATTCGACCCGCACAAGCGAGCAAAATTCCATCGCAGCTTGCTCCAACTGAGTATTACGGCGCGGTGCCAATCCCGCAGATTGAATGGGTGTATAAGAGCATCGGCTTGTTGTCCAACGACGTTGATCTAACCACCGCTCTGGCGGAATATGAAAAAATACTTCAACTGTTCAGTTACGACCGCGCCAAAGGCGTGATCAGCATATCCGCCGACGTAGGCCGCCTAGGCGCGCCCTACGAAAAAATCAATCCAGCCACCGCTGGAGAGTTGCCCGCCGTCATCGTCATGGCGCACGCGCTGCAAGAACAACGGTTCGGTTGGCGCGAAAGAATCGACTCCGCCATGTTCGAAGATCATCGCGCAGCGCTTCGCGCCGTCGGTGCCGGCGACGCGCTGTTTACGGCAGTGAGCCGCGCCGCTCGACCGGACAACCGCAAACTCTCAGCCGCGCAAGTTCGGAGCATGCTTCAAGTTGCCGTGGAGATAGACAAGTTGGCCGCGCGCTTGCCGGAGTTTTTGCGCGAGCTAGTCAGCTTTCCCTACCGCGACGGGAGCCAGTATGTGAATTGGGCGTTTGCCGCCAATGGATGGCCGGGGGTCAACGGTCTCTATGCCAACCCTCCAAGCACGACCGCGCAAGTTCTTCACCCCAGAAAATACTTCATTCAGCGCGAACAGCCCCTGCGTTTTTTCCCCGCGGCGTTGCTCCGTCGATTCAACAATCGGCCGATCGTCGAGCAAAGCCTCGGCGAGTTGTTGATCCGCGCGTTGCTTCGAAGCAGGCACGCGCCGAACTATACAGCCGAAACGGCAAGTGCATGGCGCGGCGATCAGCTTTTTTCGTTTCAGAATGATGCTCTACTGAATATTTTCTGGTTCAGTTCTTGGCACGACGAAACCAGTGCCGGTGAGTTTCTCGAAAGTTACCGCAAGGTTCTGGAGAGTCGCCAGGGCGTCCGTTTCGAGACGCTGCGCCAACCAAACTTCCATACGCTGATCGCGACTCAGCGGGACGGCCGCGCTTGGCTGCTGCAAGCGCGCGGTCCCAACGTGCTGGCTCTGCAAGCCGCGTCAGCGGATCGTCTAACCGAGCTCGGTGAGGAGGCGTGGCGGGATCTGGAAATCGAACCTGAAACGTCAGCTGTTCGCTTCGAGTCCGCTCGACGGTCGGTTAATTTTCACTGATGAGCAGGTAACGGCTGCCTTCTTTCTTGACCTGCCCTTCGCGCATCAGTTTTTCCAGATGCGCCAGCACGGAGAACTCGGCGACCCGTTGCAGCGCTACCGACACGTCGACATAAATCATCTGCGTAATATCGCCGGTCGTGTTCCGTCCGCTGCGCAACGCGGCCAAGACTTGCCGCTCGCGCTCGACGCGATGCTAGATGTACTCGCGAATTTTCGCTTCGGGCTTGCCGATGAGCGGGCCGTGACCCGGCAGGATCAGGCTGATATTGAATCCGAGTAGCCGCTCGAGCGTTTTCATATAGTCGGTCATGTTGCCGTCGGGTGGATGAATCACCGCAGTGCCGTAGCCGAGGATGTTGTCGCCGCTGAACAGCACCTTATCGCTGCCTTCGTAGAAACAGCAGTGACCGGACTCGTGGCCTGGCGTGTGCAGCACGTTGAGATCGCCGTCGCCGAAAGAAATCCGATCATTGTCGTCGTACTGAAAGTCTTCACCGCCGAGATAGCCCTTACGAGAGCGATGGATGCCGAGCTTGGCGCCGCAGCGTTTGCGCAGCGCCAGCGCGCCGCTACAATGATCGCTGTGAATATGCGTGAGCAATATCTTGTCGATCTTTTTGACGCCCATCGCCTCGGCCTGTTCGATGATGCCGTCCATGTTCGAATCATCGCTCAGCGCGACGTCGATAACCAGGCCCGTCTCTTTGCCGACGATATACTGGTTGGTTCCCTGCAAGGTCATGATGCCAGGGTTATTGGCCGTGAACTTTCCGATAAAATCCGGTGTCGCCATAGCAGTCCCTTCAGCGGCCGTTCCAGTGCCGCGAAAAATTGAATCGGCAAAAAAAAGCGCCAGCGAGGTTTCGCCCAAGGTCGCCAGCGCTTCGCGTCTAGTAATCAGTTTCTAGTTCCCTGTTTCTGGTTCTCGTTAGCTAGGACCTCGAAACTCGCAACCAGAAACTTTTTTGATCAATTCTGCAGCAGTTGCCGCAAGACATATTCGAGAATCCCCCCGTGCCGGTAATAATCCAGTTCCGCCGGTGTATCGATGCGGCAGATCACTTTGAACTCGGTTGTCTTGCCGTCATCCGCCGTCGCTTTCACCGTCAACTCCTGGCGCAATTTCAACCCTGGGCCGATGCCGAGAATATCGAACTTCTCAAACCCGGTGAGCCCATGAGTCTTAAGATTTTCGCCAGGCTTGAACACCAGCGGCACGATGCCCATGCCAATCAGGTTGCTGCGATGGATACGCTCGAAGCTTTCCGCTATCGCCGCTTTGATGCCGAGCAACCGCGGCCCCTTCGCCGCGCAGTCGCGTGACGAGCCGGTGCCGTATTCTTTCCCCGCGATAACCACCAGCGGCGTGCCTTCCTTTTGGTATTGCATCGCCGCATCGTAGATCGACATTTGCTTCTTGTCCGGCAGATGGACCGTGACGCCTCCCTCGGTGCCGGGAGCTAGCATGTTCTTGAGGCGAATATTTGCAAATGTGCCGCGCACCATCACTTCATGATTGCCGCGCCGCGCGCCGTATTGATTGTAATCCTTCGGCAGCACGTCGTTGTTGGTAAGGTAGCGCGCTGCCGGGCCACTTTTCTCGATGGCACCCGCTGGCGAGATGTGATCCGTCGTAACCGAGTCCCCAAGCAAAGCCAAAACGCGTGCGCCGGTGATGGGTTTGGGATCTGCAGGTGTCTTCGTCATGCCGTCGAAATAGGGCGCCTGGCGCACGTAGGTCGATTGCATGTCCCACTGAAAAAGCTCGCCGCGCGGCACCGGCATCCTTTTCCATTGCTCATCGCCTTCGGTGGCCTGGCTGTATTCTTTTTTAAACATCTCCTGGCGCACCGATTTGCGCATGGTCTCGTTGACCTCCTGCGGCGACGGCCAGATGTCTTTCAAGTAAACCGGCTTGCCCTGCGAGTCGTTGCCCAGCGGATCATTGTAAAGATCGACGTTCATGCTGCCGGCGAGCGCATAAGCGACGACCAGCGGCGGCGAAGCCAAATAGTTGGCGCGCACGTTGGCGTGGATCCGCCCTTCGAAATTGCGATTGCCGGAGAGCACCGCTGCGGCGACAAGATCGCCCTCTTGGATACCATTGGCCACCGCTTCGGGCAACGGTCCGCTGTTGCCGATGCAGGTCGTGCACCCGTAACCGACAATGTGAAAGCCGATTTTTTCCAAGTACGGCAGCAAACCGCTGTCCTTTAAATATTCCGTGACGACTTTCGATCCCGGTGCCAAGCTGGTTTTCACCCAGGGTTTACTTGTCAATCCTTTCTCGACGGCCTTCTTAGCCAAAAGGCCGGCGCCGATCAGCACGGACGGGTTTGAAGTATTCGTGCAGCTTGTAATGGCGGAGATTACGACCGACCCGTGAGTTAAGTCGAATTTATCGCCGTTCATTTGTACAGCGACGCTCTTGTTGACGTCGCCGCTTTTTATTAAAGACGGCAGCGCTTCTTTGAACGCCTTCTTGCTTTCCGTTAGCGGCACGCGGTCCTGTGGCCGGCGCGGCCCGGCCAAGCTCGGCACCACGCTGCCAAGATCGAGCTCTAGCGTATCGCTAAACATCGGGTCGGGCGAAGCATCGGTGCGGAACATGCCCTGCGCTTTGGCGTAGGTCTCGACGAGCTTGATGAGATCGGGATCGCGGCCGGTGAGCTCCAAGTAGCGCAGCGTCTCATCGTCCACCGGAAAATAACCGATGGTCGCGCCGTACTCCGGTCCCATGTTGCCGATCGTCGCGCGGTCGGCGAGGCTCAAACTGGAAAGCCCCGGGCCGTAGAATTCGACGAATTTTTCGACGACGCCTTT
>VBKX01000659.1:1752-8929 GCA_005879435.1 Deltaproteobacteria bacterium | reverse complement strand
CCCGTTCGACTCGACTAAAGCCCTTTTTACCGCGGTGGTGGTTAACTATTCAGATGGCGAACCCGAGAGTTATTTCTTGCCGCTCGCGTTTGTTACGGGCGAACGCGCGGCGGAAGTGCAGCAGGCATTCCCGCAAGCGCCGGTTGTCCGGCTTAAAACGAAGAGCGACGGCGAGGTCGTTGAAGGCATTGTCGTCGACGCGCTCTACGACCGCGCGTTCCTTAAAGTTTTGCTCGACGCGATTTCACGGCGACGCAGCTTTAAAGGAAATTCAAGCGAAATTGTCGCCTCACCATCGAAACTCTTTCGCCATCTCAGGGGCGACACCAACGCGTTGCTGGAACCCGCTCCTTCAAAGAGGGAACAGAGCAATACATCGATCGTCTACGGCGACCGTTTCATCCTTAAAATGTTTCGCCGTTGGCAGGACGGCGTGAATCCCGATCTGGAGATCGGTCACTTTCTCACCGAAAAAACTTCCTTCGAACATATCCCCCAGCTGGCCGGCAGCTTTCAATTGCATCAGGGGAACAACCGCAGCGCTACCCTCGGTATTCTGCAAAACTGGATCAGAAACGAGGGAGATGCTTGGCGCTACACGCTGGATCATCTTGGCGACTTCTTCGAGAATTGCTTTGCCACCACGGAGATCCCGGCGGATTTGTCCCGTCCCGCGGGACATCCGTTGGATTTCATCGAGCGGGAATTGCCGCACTCCGTGCGCGATATAATCGGAACCTATGTGGAGTCGGTGCGACTCTTGGGCCAACGAACGGGCGAGTTTCACGTGGCGCTGGCCGGGGAAGTCAATGACCCCGACTTTGTCCCCGAACCCTTCACCCCTTTTTATCGCCGCTCCGCCTACCAAAGTATGCGCACGCTGGCGGACCGGGCTATTGCTCTTTTGCGCGATCGACTCAAGACCTTGCCCGAAGAGGTGCGCGGCGAAGCCGAGAGCATTTTAGCGCTCAAGAGCGATATCTTGGGCCGGTTCCGTTTTATCGTCGATCAAAAGATCACGGCGTTGCGGATTCGCTGTCATGGGGATTATCACCTGGGCCAGGTGCTCTATACGGGCAAGGATTTTGTCATAACCGATTTCGAGGGAGAGCCGGCGCAGCCCCTCAGCGAGCGCCGCAGTAAACGATCGCCGCTGAGCGATGTCGCGGGCATGCTGCGATCGTTCGATTACGCGGCGCTGTCCTTTTTAAAAGGCGGCGAAGTGCGCCCGGAAGATCTTTCCCGTTCGCAGGTGCTGTCCAAAAGCTGGAGCTTTTGGGTCTCGGTGGTTTTTCTCCAAAGCTACCTGGAGTCCAGCCGCAGTAAAGGGTTTCTGCCGGCCTCCAATGAAGAATTAAAGAGCTTGCTGGATCTCTACCTGCTGTATAAGAGCGTCTACGAATTGCACTACGAGATGAATAATCGCCCCGATTGGGTCAGCGTGCCGATTCGCGGCATATTGGATATTTTGCGCCCGGCGCATTAGTTGCCCGCGCGGTTTAACCTTTGTCTGCTTGCTCTCGCGCTACTTTGCGCACCGAGATTCTGAGTGTGCTGGGATTGAGCTGCTGCAGCGTCAGGTCCTGGGGGTGTTGAACGTTTTGCTCGGAAAGCCGCAAAGTTTTATGTCCCGTTTCCGCGGAGGAGACGTCCACCGTGACTTTGAGTTTCGTCGGATCGAAGAAGTAAAACGCGCGCTTCGGACCGGTGAAAGTTGCGTTGACTTCGGATGGCTGCACTTCCTCCACATGAAGCTCGGCGGGCAGATTCTGCACTTGCACGGGCAATTTGTAGTTCACTTCGACGGTGCTCGACCCGGGCACCAAAACATACCAGAGGCCGAGGGCCAGCGAAAACGTTACCGTTTTTGCCAGCCAGTTCTCTCTGAGCAGGGAAATTGAAATCTTCCGTTCGCCCGGCGCCGGATATTTTTCCTGGAGAAATCGCCGCAGCAATAAACCGAGTTCTTGCACATTGTCCAGTTGACGAAGCCGGCCGTCTCGGGCCAAAGAAATTGTCCCTCTTTCCTCGGAAACCGCGATGCACAGTGCGTCGCTCAGCTCGGCGAGTCCGAGGGCGGCGCTGTGCCGTGTGCCGACGTTGGCCAGTTGTCGGAAGTCGTTGGAAAGCGGCAGGTGCGCGGCAAATCGGGTCACACGGTCGTTACCGATAATGACTGCGCCATCATGTCCCGGCGAGTGAGGATCGAAGATGCTTCTCAGCAAAGGCCCGCTGATTTTGCCTTCCAATTCGATTCCGCCCATGATGTGGCGCACGATGGGGTCTTTGCCTTCGAGCACGATCAGCGCGCCGATCTTATCCTTGGCCAGGTCCGCGAGAGTTCCAACCATAATATCGACGGCGTCGGAGCGCAGCGGCCGGAGGGGTTTCGATGTCAGGCTCCAGACCGCGATCCGTTCGAAGATTTGTCTCAGCTCTTCCTGAAAAATGACGACGATAATGATCAAGAAGATGGCGAAGAACCCTTGAAATAACCATGCTGTCAACTGCAGATCGAAATATCGGGCGATAATATAAATCGCCGCGAGAATGAAAATTCCTCTGATGATGAAAGCGGCGCGAGTCTCTTTCAGCCAAGCCGTGGCGGTGTAGAGCAGGACCGCAACGACCAAGATGTCGGCTACGTCAGCAAATCCGATGTTGAAAAATGGCGTTAACATGGGGTTGATTGCCAGTAAATATGATTAAACCATGAACGGCCGCCGCAATCCAACTGTCGTTGAAAAACGGCGGAGACGCGCGATCCTCAACTACGGCGACCCCACTAGGAGCCAGCTCTCCGGAAGCGGTTGGCCGTCAGAGACTTCCCTTGCCCGCCAGTAGAAGTAATCATTGACCAGAGGGAGTCCCGGTGCTAGCGTTGAGCACGGTAGCGGCGAAGGCGCACGAAACGGTTGTGGAGTAACCCGGGCCGTCGGTCGGCCGAGGAGGATCTTCCATGGCAGTCCCATCTGGCACCTCAAACCCTACTGTCGTTCTTCCACCCACAGCGGCAATCTCTGATTCCTATCGGCAAGGCATCGAAGCCGGCGTCCTCGGCGCGGCCACGATCGCAATTTGGTTTTTCCTTGTCGACTTGATTAGCGGACACCCGCTCTTCTACACGCCTAACGTGCTGGGCACGGCGCTCTTCCGTCACGGCGCTGGGCTCGATCAACCGCAGACGCTCGCCATTTCGTTCGAGATGGTACTCGTCTACACCTGGGTCCATGGCTTGGTTTTCTGTGTGATCGGCGGCATTGCCGCTAAGCTGCTGGCGATTGCCGAGCGCGATGTGAACGTAGGTTTTGGCATTTTGCTCCTCTTCGTCATCTTTGAGTTCGGCTTCGTCGGCGCAGCGATGATTTTCGCGGAATCGATTCTGCACGCGATCGCGTGGCTGTCGGTGTTGGTTGGCAATCTTTTGGCGGCCGCGGCGATGGCGGCTTATTTCTGGCGCCATCACGGCGATTTGCAAGTCAGCCCCTAGCAAGAACGGTTGAGGAGTTACACGCCAAAGCTTGCGCGCGCGGTTACGAAGAATGACCGCGAGTTTGTCGGACAGGAGGTCGAGGACCATGGCCATCATCACCATTTATCAAGGTGCTTCAGGCAGCGGCGAAGAGTTGGCTGACGCGGTAGCGCAATCCCTGGGTTGTGGCTGTATTAGCCGCGAAGTGCTGGTGGAGGCAAGTCTCCGCTACAACATACCGGAAGCCAAGCTGAACGACATCGTCGAAAAAGGATCGAACTGGTGGGACCGGTTCATGGAAAATTTACAGCCTTACCGGATCGCCCTGCAAGCCGCCTTCTGTCAAATCGCCGTCACTGCGGGTCAACCCCATCTCGTCTACCACGGACATCTGGGGCATGAGCTTCTGCCCGGTTTTTCACATGTGCTTAAAGTCTTGTTGACCGCGCCGCTGGACAAGCGCGTCGAACAAGTCAAAGCCCGCCAGGGACTGGGCGAAGCGGCAGCGCGACGCTTCATCGAAGAGACCGACAAGGCTCGCAGCCGCCGGCTCATGGCGATGTTCGGTGTCGACTGGCGCGATCCGAGCAGGTTCGATCTGGTGGTCAATCTAGGACGAATGAGCGTCGGCGCGGCAAAGCATCTGATCTGCGAGGCGGTGCGCTTGCCGGATTACCAGATGAGTCCGGCCTCGAAGCAGGCGTTCGAAGATTTTGCTTTGGCGTCGCGGGTAAAGGCTGTGTTAGCGATGTCCGCGGACATGCCGCGGACTCGGCTCGACGTTAAGGCATCGGCTGGCACGGTCGCGGTTTCCGGCTCCGTCCCGAGTTGGATGTCTGAGCAAGCGGTGGTGTCGAAGATCAGGCAAATTCCAGGCGTCAAAGACGTCAACGCCGATATTATCAACCTGCCTGACCTCGGAGTGGCGGAGTGGCCGTAGTTTTCCAATCAAGAACGTGCGCGGGCAAGTCCGGATAACGGCGCGACTCAATCGCGCTCGACACCTGAGAGAATTTAGCCATGAGAAGACTGATCGGCGGAGGTTTTCTGGCTTGCTGTCTCAGCTTCGTTACACCGGCGAGCGGTGCCGAAGCCGAAAAATTCCGACAATCCGTTCCGGAAGAGCTTAGCGAGGCGTGGGAACGTCTTCAACAAGCGCTGCAGGATTGGGGCGGACGGTTGAAGGAGCGCTTCGGCAGCCGGGAATCGTCAGAAGACCGGCCCGTGATTTCGCAACTGCTCCGCTATAAGGATTATCTTGGGTTGTCGCCCGATCAAGTAAAAAAACTCGAGCAACTGCGCGATAGCTTTCAACGCCAGAGCATTCGCAATGAAGCCGACTCGCGCATCGTCGAGCTCGATATTGAGACATTGCTCGATAGTCCAACGGTCGATGTCGGAAAAGTTGAAACGAAAATTCGTGAGGCGGAAAAATTGCGCGCCGACCTACGCGTCGCCCGGATCAAGGCTATCGAGCTTGCCAAAGCGGTACTCACAGCGGAGCAGCGGAAGAAATTCTCTGATTCGCTCGAGTCGCGCGGGGCTCGAGCGCCCCGTGCGGGACAAAACCCTTCCGCTAAGGAATGAGAACAATCTTCCCTGTTGTCTTGCGTCCCTCGAGCTGGCGCTGCGCCTCGGCAGCGTCCTTCATCGGAATGACCTTTTCGATGCGCGGCTTGAGTTTGCCCGATTGAATCCAGCTAAACAGATCGCCGGACCGCTCCAACAACTCCGCGCGATCGAGCGTATAGTGCGCCAAACTCGGACGGGTGAGAAAGAGTGAACCCTTTCCTGCCAGTTTTCCCGGATCAAATGGCGCCACCGGTCCGCTGGACTGGCCGAACAGAACGAGGTAACCGCGCGGCCTGAGACAATCGAGGCTCTTCTCGAAGGTCGTGGCGCCCACTGAATCATAGACGACGTTGACGCCTCGACCCTCGGTCAATGTTTTCACTTCCGCAAGAAAATCCGACTGCGTATATAAAATAATTTCATCAGCTCCTGCTTGCCGCGCCAGCTCGGCTTTGGTTTCGGTGGATACCGTGCCGATCACTCTGGCGCCGACCATTTTGGCCGCCTGGACCAGCAACAATCCGACTCCTCCCGCCGCGGCATGAACGAGCGCGGTGTCGCCCTTTTTTAAGTTGTAAGCGCTGAGCGTGAGATAATGCGCGGTCATGCCTTGCAGCATAGTCGCCGCGGCCGTTTTGGTGTCGACGCTTTCCGGCACGGGAACGAGCTTCGCTGCGGGCACAATCGCGTATTCGGCGTAGGAACCCGGGATCATCGCGTAGGCGACGCGATCGCCCTTTTTGACTTCCGTCACGCCGTCGCCGACGGCGTCGACAATGCCGGCGCCTTCCACTCCAAGCGTAAACGGAGTTTTCATCGGATAGAGTCCGGTACGATGATAAACGTCGATGAAGTTGACGCCGATCGCGTCGATCTTCACGCGCGCTTCGCCGGCTTTGGGCTCAGGCATCGGGATGTCTTCATAGGTCAGAACTTCAGGACCGCCGGGACTGTGGATTCGTATCGCTTTCATGGGATGACCCGCTTTCTACGACTCAACTTATACATCGAGGCGCCGCGTTAAACGCAAATTATCAATTTTTTAGACCAGACGATATACTCAAATCAAACATTTCGACGAGTTCGTGGATCGGTTTAACGCTTCTGTAGCTGCCCTCTATTGGCGGAGGATATGCAGTCTGCCGACCAGAATCGCAGTCCTGACGCTACTCACATTCTCCGCGGTGATAGATGTCGATGAATCCGAACCGAGAATCAGGTTGCGAAGTATTTCAATTGGGGGAGCGTCGCCAAGCAAGGTCTGAATACGATGTTACATATGTTCTCACGCTTGAATGAAAGACATTCACCAGGGGATGTGTCACTGCCGTAAATCGGGAGTCTTCTTCGTGGCAAGAAAATGAGTCACCGAACACTGGTTGCGGTCAACTGTTTCCGCGGCGCGTCTAAAGGGTTGCCGCGAAAATGCTACGAGCATCTTCTAACCGAAACAGGGTATGGTCTGTAATGCGCGCTCTTGCAACTCTGTTTGTTTCCAACGCTTCTTTAAAATAGAGAATAAAGATGCTCGTCACGGGCTTTGCGTTTGAGGAGTCGAGTAAAAGTTCTGCTAGAATCGGTGCCGCCTCATCTTCTCCGTGCTCGCGTGCCAGCGGCTTTTCTCGCCGAAGCGGATCGTTTTGCAAAAGGCCGTCGGGCCGATGCCTTGCCGCCCAACTTTCCGCCCTTTAAATAAGGAGATCGGTTTATTCCTTTTCCATGGCCTGAACCCCCGGGTTTCTCGCCACCGCCATGAATTTTATTCACAATCGCCCAAGCGCGTTGTCCGGCGCGTTTCGGACTATCTCCGCGTCGTTTGTATCCTTCCTCGATATGCCTCGCTTGTCTGATCTGTTTCGGAGTGTATTTGGACTTATCGCCTCTGGGCATAATTGTCGCCCCCGCATGAAACTGTAAGGCTCAAGAGCTGGCTATTATATGGCGACGGTCGACGCAACATTAGGAATACGCCGTCCTAGCAAAGGCGGCTTTCCACCCGGCGTACTTGCGGCAACGCGATGTCGTACTTCCGGTTGATAAATTCGATCGCTCTACATGATTAGATCACCGTAATGAAAATGACGTCTCGCTGTTTGCCTGCAGCAAATTAAAATCATCCTCGGCTTTTGATCT
>VBKX01000659.1:0-1745 GCA_005879435.1 Deltaproteobacteria bacterium | reverse complement strand
GCCATTAATTTGCTTCACAATTTTCTCGGCGCGCTCCTTTTGATCTTTTGAATCGACTTCGCCGGTGAGTGAAACCACGTTATTGGTAGTTTCAACGCTTATCCGGGTAAAGTTAGCGGCCTTCTCAGCGGTCAGCTTTGCCTTTGCCGACGCGGTAATCGTGGCGTCATCGACATATTCCCCGACACTTTCTTTTTGACCTGCCATGGAGATACTTGCGCCGGCAGAAACAATCGGCGGTACCAACACTAAAGAAAACAGGATCGGTCTAAGAATTGTGAATTTCATGGATTCCTCCTCGTGTATTTTTTAATCGACGGCACATTTTTTCATCTGCTACAAAAATAGACGAAGGACTTGGTCTACACGATAAAACGATAAAGTATCAAATCATGTGCCAAAAACATTCGGCCGATATTCGTTTTACTTCAAGCAATTAGGAGTGCGGTGATTTCGCTTAAATGGCGTTTGTCGGCTTTTTACCAACGGGACGCAGGAAAAATACAACTCGTCAAAGCCCTCCTCAAAGACATACGAGAGGGCAGAGTCGTTCAGGGAGGGAAGACTCTTGAGAGAAGACTCTTGAAGGAAGGTACCGAGCCGTCGACCGCGCCAATTACACCAGTCCCGGTTTTCCTATGAGTTAGGACAACTCCCCCATTTTGTACGAAAAAACCTATGAATTGAATAAATCCGATTCACCTCCAAAAGCGAGTAAACCGCTCATTATAACGAGAGGATCGTCGATTCAGCGTCCCATGGCACAACCGTTGCTCCAGTCCGTTCAGCAGGTTTGAGTTATGAAAACTGTAACAGGACATAAGGGTGAGCAAGGCGCGCCGAGAACATCGTCGTTTGGACGTTTCTCCAGGCAGGTCGCGCGGGCCACAGGACAACCGGCCGCGTTTGGCGCCGCATTGGCGATCGTCCTTCTTTGGGCGGTCGTAGGCCCGTTCTTCGGATTCAGCGACACGTGGCAACTGGTCATCAACACGGGAACGACAATTATTACCTTTTTGATGGTCTTCTTGATTCAGAATACTCAAAACAGAGACTCCGAAGCTATGCAGATAAAGTTAGACGAGCTGATACGCGCCATCGACCACGCGCAGAATGCTCTTCTCAATCTTGAGGAGTTGGAAGAAAAAGATTTGGAGCGCATACGCGCAAACTATGTGAAGCTGGCAGATCAGGCTCGCAACGAGTTGCACGAGGAGGATTCGAACGCAACGGCGGTAAATCCTTAGTCGCGTTGGATATCTCGGGAGGGAGCGGACCACTTACATCTCCGCTCTCTGCCTTGACGGAAGACGGGCGCATCCGGAGGTCGAAACCATGCAAATGTATATCGCTCTGCAGCCGCTGGTGGCGTTGATCGCGGGAATATTGATTCTAATGATCCCGAGATTGTTGAACTACATCGTTGCCATCTATCTGATCGTTACGGGAATATTGAGTCTGTTGAAAATGTAGCATCTATCTAACTGTGGAAAGAAAGGAGGGTCTGCAAATGTTAAATTGGGCGATAACTTTCCTTGTGATCGCGTTGATTGCCGGGGTTTTGGGACTTAGTGGTGTGGCCGGCGCAGCAACGCAGATCGCATGGATTTTGTTCGTGGTGTTTTTGATTTTATTCCTGGTCGGTCTGGTGATGGGTCGCAGACCACCGGTCTAGAAACGCCGGAAGCATACGTCGCGCATCGAACGCGACTGTGCTTGCGGCGAGTGAATTTCGCTCCCGCCGA
>VBKX01000127.1 GCA_005879435.1 Deltaproteobacteria bacterium | reverse complement strand
GCCGTTGACGGTTTTGATCGGCACAAACGTGGGGCTGGTGCTCGCCAGAAACGCCTCGTCGGCGTTGTAAAGATCGAACGGCGTATAGTCGCCTTCGATGACCTCGACGCGCAACTCTTTGGCCAGCTCGAATATCGCCGTCTTGGTAATACCGCCGAGCACGTTTCGGTCCGACGGCGTACAGAGCTTGCCGTCGATCACCAGGAAAAAATTATGGGCACTGGTCTCGCTCAGATTGCCGTGGATGTCGAGCATCAGCGGGATCGCCCGCGGGTCTACCTGCTTGGCTTCGAAGGACGCCATATTGTGGTTCATTTTGTTGGTGATCTTGGCTTTGGATTCGAGACATTCCGGCGGGATCCGGCGCGTCGACGGGATTACCAGCGGCGCGCCCTCGACGTAGAAGCTCGCAAACTCCGGGAAATTGACGATCACGGAATAGACCGTCACCGTGGCGCCGCCCGCCACCCGATTGCCGACGGCCGAGCGCACGCCGCGGCTGACCACTTGCCAAAGCGCGCAGTCGTCGTTCGCACCGAGGAGTGGTCGATTGCGCTCCAGGACTTCCAGAGTCGTATTTTCCATTTCTTCGACGGACATGCCGCAGTCGATGCGCGTGTAGCGCAGCGAGCGAAACAATCGTTCGGTGTGCTCGCGCAATCGGAACGGCTTGTGACGGAAAGTGCGGGTCACGTCATAGACTCCGTCGCCGGCGTTGAAGCCGCTGTCGAGCACGGAAACCTTCGCCTCGCTCTCGGGCACGAAAGCGCCATTGAGATAGACAATTCTTTCTTGCATCTTTGATCTCCCTTCGGTGTCGACCAACCGAAGTTTATTTTTATGGTTTTCGTAGTCGCCGTGTCAAGTTCACTTTTATTATTTGGCGAAGAAGATCTGGCGGAATTCGTTGCTCAGGCTCTTCGCCTCGTCTTCGCTCGGATTATCCATCGGAATCATGTTGGGCGTTACTTTCTCGGCGCCTTGAATGGGCGGAAACACCCCTGGAGCTAGAACAAACTCGCCATCTTGCGCGATCATTCTTTGGCCATCGGCCGACACCGCGAACTCGATATAAAGCCGGCCGGCGTTGGGGCGCGCTGCTTTGGCGCCCAAATCCAGATGATTGGGATCGGAGAGATATTTATTGAGGGAAACGTAAGAAACCGGTCCTTTGTATTGCTTGACGAATTTGATGTAGGCAATGCCGACCTGCGCTTCGCCTTTGATGATCGCGGGCGTCACCGGCGCTAGAGATTCGACCAGCAGCGGCTGCTGTTTCGCCAACCCTTTCACATATTCGCGCCATTTGGCGCCCATGAGTTTTTCCAAGTTCCAAAAAAACTTCGCCGTGGTCGTGTGTCGGGATGGATCGGGAATACTGATCTTGCCCTTCCATTTGGGGTTCAGAAGATCCTCGAGACTTTTCGGCGTCTCATCGGCTTTTAACAACTCGGTGTTATACAGGATGCTGATCGGCAAAATGCGCCAAGGCGTTATCAGCGCATCTTTTTCTTTGAACTGCTCCGGGAATTTTTCTGCCGAAGGCGGCAGATAGCGAGTGAACATTCCTTCCATTTTCATCAGGGTCATGACGTCCCAACTTGACTCAACGACGTCAAAAGCCGGCCTTCCGGCGCGCCACTCGCTTTGGGCGCGCTCGGCCACCGCCGTAGAAGAACCACGCCAGTATTCGACTTTTATGTCGTACTTTTTTTCGAAATTCCTGTGCAGTTCTTCCATTGCCTGGGGCACGACGCTGCCATAGACGACGACCTTGGCGTCTTTTTTTGCCGCTGCGACGTCGACGGTTTGGCCTTGAGCGTTGCTTAGACCCGCCGTCAACCACAGGGCCGCCACTATTGCATACGCCCGCGGGTTGATCCTATTCACGACTTTCGTCCTCCAGTTGAAGAGACAATAAGCGTTCGCGAATTCGTGTTTTATTCAAATAACGCGCAACGCCACCGAGCGTTGCATCGCCGGTCTTAGCT
>VBKX01000657.1 GCA_005879435.1 Deltaproteobacteria bacterium | reverse complement strand
CTTCGCTCGAACAGCCGTCGCGCCAATCGATGATCCCGAGCTTGGTGCCGCGCGCGCAATTGGCGCAGGCTCTGGCGCTGCAAGGCACGCAACGCTACGTTCCGATCATCGCCGGTCCGTCCTTGGCAGGCGTGGTCTTGGCTCTGTGGGGACCGGCGGCATGCTACACTGTCGACGCCTGCTCGTGGTTGGCGATGCTCGCCGCGCTCAGATTGTTGCGGACCAAGATACCGGAAGGCGGAGGATGGAAGACGATTTCCGTCGATTCGCTCCGCGAAGGCTTGCAGTTTGTCTGGTCGCACGGCGTGATTTTTCCACTCATGATCTTGGACTTCAGCGCGACGTTTTTTGGCAACGTACGCGGCTTATTCCCCATCTACGCGCGCGACATTCTGTTCGTCGGGCCCAAAGGACTCGGACTTTTATACGCATCGCGCGCCGTCGGCTCATTGCTGGCCGCCGGCGCCATGGCGTTGTTCGGCCCGGCAAAACACAGCGGCCGCTGGATTTTTCTCGGCATCGCCATCTATGGAATCGCGACGGTCTTGTTCGCCCACTCCCAGATCTTTTGGTTTTCCGTCTTGATGCTCGCGCTTACCGGCGCGGGCGATACGATCAGCTCGATTCTTCGATCGACGATCAACCAGTTAAGTACGCCCGACGAATTGCGCGGCCGCATGTCGTCGATCAACAGTATTTTCACCAGCAGCGGCCCCCAACTCGGTCAGTTTGAATCCGGCGTCGTGGCCGCCTGGCTCGGCGCGCAAATGTCCGCCTTGACCGGCGGCTTGGCAACGTTGCTCGTATTGGCTGTCGTCGCCGCGACTTTCCCAAGAGTGCACAGGTTTAAGAATCCGCATTTTTTTAGTTAAATCAGTGGTATCGCAGGACAAGAAATGTCCTTGATCAGCGGCAGCGTACAACTCGTCAATCACTCCGGCATGCCGCCCGAAGCCTACCAACGCGGCACCGCGACGAGATGAACCGACTATTTGCCAAATAGAAGTTAGATTAAGCGCGGAAGTTACGCGTCCGGCAGCGCTTTCGCAAGCAGCTCCAAGTGATTGGCGATGGTTTCCATGCCGAGCACGTTGGTCGGATGCTGATAAATTGGCAGCATACCTTTCTGGCGCATTCGTTGTGGTACCCGGCGGTAGAGTTCATCAAGCAGAAGAATGGCGTCGGCCCAGTAGTTTTCTTTGTAGCGCCGCATCGTCGCATCGTGAACCGCATCGGACTGCCGGATCCACTGCTGTCGCATGTTCTTGCGCTCGTCACTCCGATACTCGGGCTGATCCTTCTTGTCGTAATCGGTCATGAGCTCTCGATCTTTCTGATTATACGACTCAACGATATCCCGAATGTTTTTAACCAGCCCAAGAGTTCGCTGTTTGAGTTCCTTATTTGAGATTTGAGAATAGACGGATCTTTCGGCAGCCGCGCCGAGAGACATCATCGCTAGGAACAGTAGCAGCCAAATACGGCAGCGCTTGCCGAGATGTAATGATGTTTGCATCGCTGGATTTGCTCGACTCGTTGGAAATACTGCTTTTTAGCTTACTACCTTTTCACGCCGCATCAACCCGGCTGCCGCGTACCGCCCGAATGAAACAAAAGCCATGCTTAATCGGCGCGCGTCACGAGTTTTTTGCCGCGAAACAGGGGAAAGATCAAAAACAGGATTGTCAGCGCCAGCAGGACGGCGCAGATCGGGCGCGTGTAGAAGATCGCGAAACTGCCGCGTGAGATGAGCAGCGTTTGGCGCAGCGAAGTTTCCATCACCGGGCCGAGCACCATCGCGAGAATAAACGGCGCGCCTTCGAAGCCGAGGCGCCGCAATAAAAAACCGGCGATGCCGAAGATGAGCATGATGAGGATTTCCGTCGTATTGGAATTTAAAGTGTAGACACCGACCAGGCAGAACAGCAAAATCAACGGGAAGAGAATTGTGTAAGGCGTCTTGAGCACGCGCACCCAAATACCGATCAGGGGCAAGTTCAACACCAGCAGCATCGCGTTACCGATATACATGCTGGCGATGAAGCCCCAGAAAAGCTCCGGATATTTGCTGATGAAGAGCGGGCCGGGTTGGATACCGTGAATCATCAGAGCGCCCATGAAAAGGGCCATGATCGCGCTGGTCGGGATACCGAGCGAAAGCAAAGGAATAAACGATCCGGCTGTGGCGGAATTGTTGGCCGCTTCGGGCCCGGCGACCCCTTCGATCATGCCGGTGCCGAATTTTTCCGGGTAGCGCGACATGCGTTTTTCCATCGCGTACGAAACAAACGATGCGATCACCGGACCAGGGCCTGGCAAAATGCCTAAGAGAAAGCCGATGACGGAGCCGCGTGCGATCGGCCAGCCGCTGTCGCGCCAATCTTTCGCGTTAGGCAGCAATCCTTTGATCTTTGTTTGGTAAATCGATTGCGTGCCCGTTGCGCCCAAGTTCTCCAGCACTTCGGCGATCCCGAAAAGCCCCATGGCCACGGGCACAAGACCCAAACCATCGCGCAAGGTCAAACTGCCGAAGGTAAAGCGCTCCTCGCCCGAAATCGGATCCATGCCGACGCTACCGGCGAGCAGCCCCAGCGTAGTCATGATCAACGCCTTGAGCATCGATCCTTGAGTAAGATAGGCGACGAGAGTCAAACCGGTGAGCGTCAGCGCAAAATATTCCGGCGGCCCGAAGCGGAGCGCCGCTCGTCCAAGTACGGGCGCGAGAAACATGAGCCCGATCACTCCGAAAGTTCCAGCGATAAACGAGCCGAAAGCGGAGATGCCCAACGCCGCGCCCGCGCGGCCTTGGCGCGCCATTCGGTAACCGTCGAGACAAGTGACTACCGACGCCGTCTCGCCCGGGATATTGACTAGAATCGACGTCGTCGAGCCGCCGTACATGGCGCCGTAATAAATGCCGGCGAGCATGATGATCGCGGTTGCCGGCTCCATTTTGAACGTCAATGAAAGCAAAAACGCAATCGCGCCGACTGGACCCAAGCCCGGCAATACGCCGACCAGCGTGCCGACCACAGAGCCGAGAAAGCAAAAAAGTAAATTTGTCGGCGTGAGTGCAACCGAGAAGCCGAGCGCGATATTGGTAAAGAAATCCACCTCAGATTCCCAAAACGCCGGTGGGGAGAGGAATCCCGAGAAGCCAGCCAAAAATAGCGTAGGAGATCAGCGCCGTCGCCACAGCGATGCCGATGACCTTGGACCACCTTTGAGCTTCTATCGCCCGTAGCAGCAGCACCATTAAAAGAAATGTCGTTAGAAAAAACCCGGCGTGCTCGAGCACGAAAGCAAAACCCACCATCGTTGCCAAAGTCGCGCCGATTCTTGCCCAGCCTTCGGCAGCGAG
>VBKX01000126.1 GCA_005879435.1 Deltaproteobacteria bacterium | reverse complement strand
TCGGCAAACGGCTTCCCGCTGGATTTCTCCAGGAAATCACTAAAGCCGGTTATCGCATCGTCAGCCTCAAGGGATGAAAACAGCGCCTGGGCGGCGCACCGCTCGTCCTTCGAGCGGACTGCTTCAGTGCGGAAAACTCTGGGTTGGTCGATCGAGCTCCGGTGTTGAGGATACGTGGCTCGGCTGCACCGACCGTCCAGCGCCGCGTCTATTCATGCACCGTTATAGTTCGCTGTTAACATGCCGATTTTAAGTATTGACGCGTTACTATGGGGCGAAGGAGTCCCTGCAATCATGTTTGTCGAGAAATGGATGACACCGAACCCGTTCACGCTGCCGCCCGACACGACGATCTCGGCCGCGGCTTTGGAGATGAGCAAGCACCATTTTCGCCATCTGCTGGTAACCGAATCAGGCCCAACCGGCAAGAAACTTCTCGGGCTTTTAGCAAAAGATGACATCGCGCGGGCGTTTCCCAGCGATTACAACCCATTTTCTCCGCAACCTACCGAAAAAATCGTTCCTGATCCGATATCCAAGATCATGATCCACAACGTGGCGACGGTGGAGCCCTATTGCGCTATTGAGGAGGCGGTGCACATCCTGCGCACCCGCCGCATCAACGCACTACCCGTGGTGCGCAATGGCAACCTCGTCGGGATCATCACTGAAACCGATATTTACGACGCTTTGCTGGACATGACGGGTGCCAATGCCGCCGGAGTCAAACTGATCGTGGAATCCGATGACGTCAAAAACGCCTTGGTGTCGATGACGCAACTTTGTGACCGCAATCAATTGCAGATGCTCAATGCGCTGTCGTTTCATGACAAACTATCACCGAACAAAGTTATCTCAGTGTTCCATTTTGCCGGCAAGACCAATTCCCGCTTTGCCGACGATCTCTACAAGCGCGGCTTTCGCGTGCTTAAAATCGACTGAGCATACCCCGCGTCGTAAAAAATCGTACTCAGCCGCTGTCCGATCCTTTCGTTGATATCTCCTGCTGACAGCGCACAGAAGCCTTCATGCTATAGAAGCGATGGCAGTTGCCGATCTCAATAATAGGAAACCTCCGACCAGTGCGCTCCAGGAGACAAAGGCATGTTTGTCGAAAAATGGATGACGCCAAATCCGGTGACTCTTGCGCCGAACACGACGATTTCAGCGGCAGCTTTGGAGATGAGCCGGCGTAAATTTAGACACCTGCTCGTCGCGGAAGCGTCGACCACGGGTAAAAAACTATTAGGCCTGTTATCCAAATACGACATCGCCCGCGCCTTTCCAGGTAACTTCAATCCGTTTTCCCTAGAAGTCACCGCCGGCACGATTCCCAATCCGGTGAGCACGATCATGGTTCGCAACGTCATAACGGTGGAGCTATACTGTGCCATCGAAGAAGCGGCGCGCATCATGCTCACCCGTCGCATCAACGCGCTACCCGTCGTGCGCAGCGGCAACCTCGTGGGCATCATCACGGAGTCGGACATCTTTGGCGCCCTTCTCGGCATAACCGGCGCGAACGCCCGCGGCATCAAGATGATTGTCGAATCCAGCGATGTGAAAACCGCTTTGACTTCAGTCGCGCAGCTCAGCGAGCAGCATCATCTGCAAATCCAAAGCGCAGTATCGTTTCACGACCCCCAGTCGCCAAACAAAGTCGTCTCAGCTTTCCATTTTTCCGCCCAACCGAACGCCCGATTTGTGCAACAGCTGACTACATTGGGCTTTCGTATCCTGCGCGTCAGCAATTCGTAGCAATCTGTTCAAGGGCGCGCGATTGCGCTTGAGCGCTGTCCGTGCAATGTTCCAACAAATTTGAAATCGAAGGGCTGTATCAAAACGAGCCCCATGAAGAGCCCCTTCACAACTTTTCCTGCCACCGAGATACTAGCTTTTCATTGACGCAAAGGTAGGATCTGTAATAGCGTTTCTGTGCGAGTGATCCGCAGCGATGGCGCTGTGGGACCGCATCACGGGTCAACGGTTCCAAAACCGAAAGGGAATCATCTCTATGGCCATAATCGATTTGGACTCTCACTTACGCGACGGCTGGCTGCTCGACGAAATTTATCTACTGCCCGAGCCCTTCACCAAATTCTCGCCAAAGAGAATCGGCGATGAAAAATATTTTTACTCGAAGTTCGAGCACAATCTTTCGCCGATGGAAGATCCGATCGCCAACGCGAATTTCAAAAAGCCGGTGACGCACCAGGTTTTTTATAATCCGGAGGCGAACCAGCGCGGCAACGAAGTCATGCGCTGGCAACAAGGCGGTTACGATATGGAATACCGCATGAAGGATAACGCCCGCGAAGGCATCGACTTTCAGCTGATCTTTCCAACTCAGATCGACATTCCGTCGCAGAATCCCGGCGCGTTGGGTGCGGCGGTCGCGCGCGCTTACAATGACTGGGCGCATAAACTCGTCGCCGGATATCGCGACCGGCTCTCGCCCGTCGCGATGATGCCCGCCGGCTGCCCGGACGAAATGCCCAACGAGCTTAGACATTGCGTTGACGATCTCGATTGCAAAGCCGCTCACTTGGTGAGCTACACCAAAGATAAACAGATGGACGATTCGGCTTTCTTTCCGCTTTACCAAGCGGCGCATCCCAGCACGCTCGGCGACGCCGGGACATTGATCAACCGTCAAACCCATTTTTTCCCCATGCATATTCTTGGCCGGCCGCTCAACTGCGTCGCGCCGCTGGTCGCCATGGTTCACGGCGGGGTGTTCGAGAAGTTCCCGCGCTTGAAAGTCGTCTTCTTCGAAGTCACCGCGGAGTTTTTAGTTTTCTGGATGCACCGCATGGACGACGACTACGAAGTCATCAAGGACGCCGGCATGTGCCCGCAGTTGAGCATGCTGCCGTCTGAGTACGTGAAACGAAATTGCTACGTCACCTGCGAGGCCGACGAAAAATGGCTGCCCCTCGCGCTCGCCGAAGTCGGCGAAACCCATGTTCTCATGGCGACGGACTATCCGCACTTTGATTCGACCTTTCCGAAAACCGTGAGCGGTATCCGCGAGCGGCCGGATATTTCACCGAAACAGAAAAAACTGATCCTCGAAGACAACGCTTTGAATCTTATACGAATGTAAAGTCACCTGCTCTAACTCCAACAGGAGCACCGTCGATGATCCGTCTATTCGTCTTATTTTTCCTCTCTGTCCTATTGCTAGCCGCCCCCGCCGCCGCTCAAGACGCCAAACTCATCGAGACCGCAAAGAAAGAATCCGGTCCGATCATCGCCTACGGCTCCCTCGAAGCGAACACCGTGGAGCCGATCATCGAAGCCTTCAAGAAAAAAACCGGCCTGACGGTAGAATACTGGCGCGCCTCGGCGACCAAAGTGATGGACCGCGCGCTGGCGGAACAACGCGCGGGCAAATCCACATTCGACGTCATGGTGAACAACAGCGGCGCCATTCACGTCATGAAAAAAGACGGCCTATTCGCCAAATATGTTTCACCCGAAGCCAAGGCATTTCCCAAAGAAGTGATCGATCCCAGCCTCGGTCCGGTCTATCGCACCACGCCCATCGGCATCGTCTATAACAAAGACGGAGTGAGCGCAGCGGAGACCCCGCGGTCCTTGGAAGATCTACCCCATCCAAGATATCGCGGCAAGTTCGTCATGCCCGATCCGACGCAGCACACGACGACGCTCCAGTGGTTGGCGAGCCTGTATAAAGTTGGGCGCAGCCAAGCCGTTGCTGGTCGAATCTTTCGCGCCCTCCGCCGAGCGCGTGTCGACCGGCGAGACGCCGATCGCGATCAGTTTGATCCGCTACACAGTCACTTACGGTGAAAAGGGCGCGCCGGTGGACTACGTGAGACTCGGCAAGATGCTCAGCACCGGACAATATCTCGCACTCAGCAACAAACCCAATCATCCGAACGGCGGCAAAGCGTTCATAGATTTTTTTCTTGGCGATGAGAGCATGCGAATCCTCGCTAAGATGGGCGAGTTCGTCAACCGCAAAGGCATCCATCCGCCGCTGCCGGGTGCTGACAAAATTCAGGCGGTGGAAATGGATGATTTCGACGCCAACGAATTTAAGGAAAAGACCCAGGAGTTTCAGAAAATCTTTTTGAAATAGGAGGCACGCCCATGCCAAGCCGAGAATATCTCAAAGCCGACCAGCGCCAGCGCGAGCGCGCCTACTCACCCGCCGTCAAGATCAACGGCGGCACGACGATATACCTGGCCGGGCACACCGGTTACCAAGACGAACGAGGAGAGACCTATCCTGGCAACTTCGACGATCAAGTGCGCGTGGCGTTCGAACGCATGCGCAAAACCCTCGAAACCGCCGGCGGCAAACTCGATGACATCGTCACCATGACGGTCTTTATCACCGACATGGCCAACGGCACGCGCTTCACTCAGCTCAGAAAGGAATTTTTCAAAGAAGGCAGCTACCCAGCCAGCGCGCTCATCGGCATAAAAGAACTGGCGCGCCCCGAGATGATGATCGAGATTCAAGCCATCGCGGTAGTGGATTGACGAAAACCCGAATATCGAAACCCTAAATTCGAAACAAATCTAAATGATCAAAAAGCACAAATTCTCAAACCGGCTCGTTCGGACTTCGATATTCGGATTTGGGATTTTGATTTGGAATTTATAGGAGGTGAACCATGGAATCGCCGTTCAAAGTCACTGGTATCGACCACGTGGTCCTTCACATCAAAGACCTCGCGCGCGCGAAGAAGTTCTATATCGACTTCCTCGGTATGACGATCGACCACGAAAGCTCGTGGCAGTGTTTTCTGTCGCCCTCTTCGAAGTCGAAGACGACGAAGAGGTCCATGGCGGCAGCGAAGTCAATCACATGGCGCTACGCTTGGCCGCCGGCGATTATGAACGTGTCAAAGCGACGCTCGAAAACGCCGGCATCAAAGTGCACGGTCGCAAGAATGATCTGCATTGCGTCTATTTCAACGACCCCGACGGCCATCACTTACAACTTTTGATGCCGAACGAATGACAGAAACTCGTAGATGTGAGTCTTTCGGCAGGGATATTAGTAATGCACTGACCAGTGTATTGTAGTGTCATGTTCGAGTCGGCTTTAACAAGTCGTTGAGTGACCGAGTAAATTCCCGTTGTCGCGTGCTTAATTATGCTAATACACTGATCAGTATACTCAATGGTTAGCCAGACCTTACCCGCAGGCAGACCTTTGAGAACACCCGTAAAACGAAAGGAGAGAGACGTGAAAAAGTTTATGTTTCTGCATCTCGGATTTGAGAAACCCACCCCGGAAATCATGAAGGCTTGGAAGGCTTGGTTTGAATCGATCTCCGACAAGCAAGTGGACCAGGGTGGTTTCAGTGGTGGTCGAGAAATCTCGAAAAGTGGAACCAAGGACCTACCATGGAATATGGAATCCATTACTGGTTACAACATCATCGAGGCGGAGAGTCTTGATGCTGCTGAGAAACTTGCCCAAAGCAATCCATTTATTGCGAGCATTCGAATCTACGAATTGAGGTCAATGTAGACTTGTTTGTTTCTCGGAAATGTCTTCTCGTCAATACAACAGAAAAAGCTGTGCGTCCGGTTAGGGGGCCTCTTGCTGGCTAACCATGCGTTGCAGGTGACGGCTGGCCCGCTGCGCGTGTCAGCCGCACCTGAACGCAGGCGTTGTGCGTGATGAACCCACTAGCTCGATTCGATGGATTCCTTCTAGTTGGCGATGAGGCGGGCGAAATGCGTTCCGAGTTCAAGCCTGTGCTGGCCAACGCCACCTTGACAAGAGACGAATCGCTGACACGCCTATTGGAAACTCACAAGAAGGTTCCAGGCATTTACTTGTGGGTGCTAAGGCACGAGACAAAGGAATACAAGCTCTACATCGGGCAGACCAACTCGTTGGCGAACCGCCTCCTGAACTATGTCAGTGAGTTCCAAGCTCACTCGCCAAATGACTACAAGCTACGCATCTTCGCGGCATTCTTGGCTGAGCTTGCTCCACAAGCGGTGCTTGATCTGTACTTTGCTGTGAAGGACGTCGGCAGTCTCAAGAAAGCTGAAAAGGACGCCATTCGAAAGTACGATCCGTTGCTCAATCAGCTTCCTCCACCGAACGCCGAGGCTAAGGAAAAGTTGAAGAATGCGTTCGAGTTCTACTACCGGTCAGCTTTTGAGCGGCGTCTCGACACATGACGCACAACCACGGATTCCAGCGGACGCTCCAGTAGCGGCTTCGACGCTGACAAAATCAACGCGTGGCTACTCCGAAGAAAGTCGAGTGGTAGCCTTCCTGAAGTAATTACCCCGAATTTCATTGCGGACCCATTCGGAGATTCGCCTGGATTCCCGCTAGAAGCATGCGGGAATGACGGACTTTGAAAAAACCACAATGCACCATGGACTAAAACGCTGCCGCACTTTCCATGAAAAGATTAAACATGTGCAGTTAAATGGCGACAAGCTCACCGCTCGGGCTTGATTTTATTTCGACAAAGCCGGACCCTAGTGAGTAAATGAGCCAACGGTCTGATCCCCTCACCGTCGCCCTCACCGGACAGCTGTCTTTCATACTCGTCGCCTCCACGGTGCTTGCACTCGTTGCTTCGTATCTCCTCTTGCGCCTTTATCGCCGCGCGGTGATCAGATCGATGCTGCTGCGCAGCCGGAGCGAGATCCTTCAGACCAAGGGCTATTTGCCGTCGGAAACGGAGCACAGATCGCACGACGCTCCGCTCGGTTTCAGCTTCGTTACGCGCGCTGAGGCGCGAACGAATCGCGACGCCGCAATGTTTTACCGCCGGGCAAATCGCCGCCAGTTGCTTATCGCTTTCGTCCATGTCATTGCCGGCTGTTGTTTCGCGGCGGCGATGACCACGGCTTTTTTGACTGCGAGTAAAATGGACTTCTTCCCTTTCCGTTTCATGTATCTCACGTGGGCCAATGCCTGGCCGGTCCTCATCGCGGTTGACCTCGTGGTCGGGCTTTCGCGGCGCGGCAAGCTCATCGGCTTGGTGATTTATTTTCTGATCGGTGGCGTTCTCGGAGCTGTCCTGTTGGCGAAAAACCCCGGTTTGCCGGTTGGCCAATTGCTCTACCTCTGGCTCGAATTCAACGCCGTGCCCACCGTTTTGCTTCTGATCTTTCTCAACCGCCGCATCCGCGCTTTGGGTCCGCTGGTTTTGGTTTTCATGATTCTGGCCGTTACTGGCGCGAGTTTCGTGGTCACCCTAACCGGTAACAATCAGAAGTTGCTGCGCGCGGTCAG
>VBKX01000021.1:22373-39755 GCA_005879435.1 Deltaproteobacteria bacterium | reverse complement strand
TAGGACCAATCTTGACGACTTATCGTGCAAGACAAATCCCGCAAAGATCGGACCTGACAACGACGGTGAAGCGGGTGGGTGTGACAATGTACGGATCATTTTGAGCAATAACACGCCCCCGGCAATAACTTATTTGCGGGTCTCGGATTGATGGCGAGTATCTGGCTGGGGTGCCTGTAACCAATAGTAATTGAATACTATCAAATTATGCTTCAGCAGTCTTACCCGGTTTGGCACCACTTACGCCTTAGAGATTTATGGAGTCAAGCTGGAGCGGGCGAAGCAAATCGGTCTAACAATCCCGCCCAATGTGCTGGCGCGGGCGGATAGGGTGATTCGTTAGGATGCATCGAAACGCACGAGCGAAATTGATCATGAGAAAAATCACTCACTGGGTAATGACAACTCTCTTTCTGGCTACGGTTCATATCGCCGACGCGTAGCAGCCGAAGAAGGTCCCGCGGATAGGATTTGTATCGGCAAGGGCCAACCCGACCCCCACAACTCCCGATTCGAGCGCCGATGCGTTGCGGAAAGGACTGCGAAACCTCGGTTACATTGAAGGGAAAAACATCGTGATCGAGTATCGCTACTTCGAAGGAAAAGTTGACCGTATCCCGAGCCTTGTAGCCGAACTCTTGCAACTCAAACTCGATGTCCTTGTCTCCGTTAATACTCTAGCGATCCGCGCCTTCAAGCAGGCGAGCAAGACGATTCCCATTGTCATTGTGATTAACGACGATCCCGTCACAACCGGGATCGTCGATAGCCTGGCGCGCCCTGGCGGAAATGTCACGGGGCTCACCAGGTTTACCCGAGAGTTAAGCGGAAAGCGGCTGCAATTGCTTAAGGAGGCGGTTCCAAAGATATCGCGCGTAGGAGTCCTTGATGATGCTAGTACGGACATACGGGCTAGTTTTGAAGATTTCGAGCCTGCAGCACGCGCACTAAAGATACAGCTTCAATCCCTAGAGGTACACGGGCCGAACCCTGATTTGGCGGGGGCATTCCAAGCTGCGGCCAAGGGGCGCGTGAACGCGCTTATTACGGTTAGGACTGTCCTTCTCATAAGATACCGAAAGCAGATTGCGGACCTTGTCATAAAGAACCGCCTGCCTTCGATGTGGGAAGGAAGTGACTTTGTGGAGGCCGGCGGCCTCATGTCCTATTCATCGAGCGATGCTGAAGTCTTCCGTCGTGCTGCATATTACGTGGATAAGATTTTGAAGGGAACCAAGCCTGCTGATCTCCCCGTTGAGCAGCCAACAAAGTTCGAGCTGATCATCAATTTGAAAGCCGCCAAGCAGATCGGCCTGACGATTCCGCCCAACGTGCTGGCGCGAGCGGATAAAGTGATCAGATGATCAAACAAAACGAAGCGGCGATACCTTGAGCTGATTTCTCCTACGGCTAAATTCTATGAGATTTGATCGTTGCGTCGATCAGTTCAATCTCAGGCAGAATTTACCCTATTATTCCTCGACAAGTCCGGGTTTCCCTTCTGCCTAAATATCACTTTTCTCAGCTTCCGTGTTCGTGATAAGCCTTTCACGAACGAGGCGCGCAATGAAGAAAGCTGCTGTCTTACCAATCCTGTTTGTAGTGGTACTGCTTGCTGTTGCAGTCAAAGCCGAGGCGCAGCAGCCAGCGAAAATCCCCCGGATAGGAATCCTAACTGAATCATCGCCGCGCATCGAGGCATTCCGGCAAGGACTGCGAGATCTTGGTGATGTTGAGGGAAAAGATTTCGCTATTGAGCAAAGATCCTGGAATGGGAGAGCCGACGATCAATCCAAACTTGCAGCCGAGCTGGTAGATCTGAAGGTGGCCGTTATTGTGACCACGGGTACGACCTTGACCCAGACCGCCAAGAAGGTCGCCGGAACAATCCCTATTGTCATGACGTTTGTCTCGGATCCAATTGGGTTTGGCTTCGTCGCCAGTCTTGCCCGGCCCGGTGGCAATATTACTGGATTAACTAATTTCGGCCCGGAGCTCGGCGGAAAACGGTTAGAACTGCTCAAGGAGATCGTTCCGAAAACCTCCCGCGTGGTGATCATTTTCGATCCCGCCATTCCAGTCCAAGCCTTTCTCATTAAGGAGATGCAGGCGCCAGCCGCGGCATTGGGTATCAAACTTCTGTCTTTCGAATTTCGAGCCCGTGGTCCCGGGCGAGTGGAGCAGTCACTCCTATCTCTAAAGAACAGTCATCCGGACGCTCTCATGGTGCTTCCATCCCTATCTACCGCAACCCAAGGCGTCATGGACTTTGCAATGAAGCATCGCTTACCGACGACGTACCACTGGAAAGAGTATGTGGAAGCTGGGGCCTCATGTACTATGGCCCAAACTTGCCGGACATGTACCGCCGTGCCGCTACGTATGTGGACAAAATTTTGAAAGGGGCGAAGCCAGCCGATCTCCCTGTCGAGCAGCCGAAGAAGTTCGAGCTGGTGATCAACTTAAAGACAGCCAAGCAGATCGGACTGACGATTCCGCCGAATGTGTTGGCGCGGGCGGATAAGGTGATCAAGTGACCGATGATGATCCTACAGCTCAATTCTGGGAGATCGAACTGTAGTGTCTTTCAGTTCGATCCCAGGCTAAAAATCTAATTTTCCCACTCGAGGAATACCTATCCGGTTCCGCAGTAAATCCCACTTTTCTCTTCGACCGCCCGCGTGATACATAACGAATGGTGTGCGCAATAAGAAAAGCTCGTGTCTTATCAATTCTGTTTGTAGTGGTGCTGCTTGCTGTAGCAGAAATAGCCGAGGCGCAGCAGCCGAAGAAAGTCCCCCGGATCGGTTTTGTCGCTATGACTTCTTCCGCCGGCGGCGGCCAAAACCTCGAAGCGTTTCGACGAGGGCTTCGCGATCTAGGCTACGTTGAAGGCGATAACATTTCTATGGAGCCGCGGTGGGCTGACGGATGGGCAGAACGCGTGCCCGGTCTTATCAGTGAACTAATCCATCTAAAGGTGGATATTATCGTGATCAGCAGTGCCACCGGCGCGCTGGCGGCAAAAAAGGCGACGAGTACCATTCCGGTTGTCTTCGCCGCAGTCACCGATCCTTTCGAGCACGGTCTCATCGTCAGTCTAGCTCGGCCCGGAGGCAACGTCACAGGGGCGTCGCTAGCTGTCGGGGAAGGCTTTAGCGGCAAGTGGGTCGAGTTGCTCAAGGAGACCGTGCCGAAGGTTACAAGTTTCTCGGTGCTTTGGAACCCCACTCATCCCGTGGCGAGCGTGTTCGCGAGAGAAACCGAGTTGGCGGCCAAAGCACTCGGGATCGGTCTGCGGTTTTTTGAGGTCCGCGATCCCTAGCAGCTCGATATGGCGCTTGCAAATATCGAGAAAGAGCACGCAGCCGCGCTCCTGGTCACCCCCGATCCCGTCTTTTTCAATCAAAGAAAGCTGATTGCGGATTTCGCAATCCGGCGTCGTTTGCCGTCAACATTTTTATTCAGGGAATTTGCCGAAGCCGGGGGTCTCATGTCTTATGGCCCGAGTATTACAGAGTCATACCGGCGCGCGGCCACCTATGTGGACAAGATTCTGAAAGGAGCGAAGCCCGCCGACTTGCCCGTCGAGCAGCCACTAAAGTTCGAGCTGATAATTAACCTCAAGACTGCGAAGCAAATCGGTCTGACGATTCCGCCCAATCTACTGGTGCGGGCGGACAGGGTGATCAAATGATCGGAGTAAACGAAGCGGCGATGCTAGGATTGAATTGAATTCTCCATCTAACAAATCCTGCCAAATTCGACAGAAGCGTTAACGTGAGATCTACCGAGTGGTGTTACAATACGAGCATGGCTAGAAAAAAGTGGAAGCCGCGCCCGCGGTGGCATCGTCAGCGGTGGAGTAGAACAGGCTTGGCCCCGATCCACCGGGTCTACCTCTGGATCGGCGGAATCGTCGTGGCGTTTTTTCAACAGTGCCACTGAATTCCATGTGCCCTGTTTGCCGTCATTACATGTGCGACCGCTGTTGGCGTGACCATGAGGGAACGCCGGCGCTCATCACTTGCCACAAGTGCTGGCGCGGGCAGATAAGGTGATTCGCTGATCCTAGCTAGGATTGAATTGAATTCTCCTTCAATTAAATCTCAGCATTCGGTGTTTCTCTATTATTCCGATTGTTTCCCCTCTGGTTTTCCAGCCATCCCACAACCTGACCCATCGGAAACCGGTGAACACTGCCCACCATGAGGTTCGGCATCCCCTTTGGCCATGAGCCGATACACCGTGCTGCGTGAGATTTCTAGTCCATGAGCTGGCCGGTGCTGAGGTACTTTTCCTGATTCTCCATCCTGTTATCTCCCATCGTCAAATTTTGAGGCTAGGCTTGTCACGGCGCCGCAATTCTCATGGTGGTCATGAAGTCCGCGTCCTTCACGATCTCCTCGAAACGCTTCAATACAGTAAATCCAAGCCTGGCAGCTTCGTCTCGGATGTATTTTCTCAAGTAGAGGCGGTAGGTCTCCCGCACTTCGTTTAACTCGGCTGTTCTCCAATTGGCAATATCGCTGATCGTTCGTTGCGGCACTCCGGACACCTTTGCAATGATCTCCTGATCGAAGCCAAGTTCGTCCATCACCTGAACGAGAACGGCAATTTTTGCGTTAATGATGGAATCCGAAAGCCGGCGATGATAGCGTTCACGCGGGATCTTGATCTGTCTAGTCTTCGGTTTCGAAACTCGGCAAAAGGAACCCGGTGGTTCTTACATTAAAAGCGTCGCGCTTCGTTTGTGAATCGAGCGTGGTCTCATGCCGCTACCCGCGGTGCTGTTAAGTCTTTTATTGGGCATCGCTTCGATGTCTGCCGCGAACGATTCGTGGGCGGCTAAGCTCCGCATCGGTTACAGCGCGATTACGGCGACCATGGCGCCCCTCTGGGGCGCGCAGGAAAAAGGCTTGTTTGTAAAGTATGGCGTCGATGCCGAACTGATTTATCTTGCCGGCGGGTCGAGAATCGCCCTCGCTCTCGAATCCGACTCCATTCAGCTCGGACAGATCGCATTGAACGCCGGGGTAGAAGCGCGCCTGGCGGGCGGCGATGTGACCATCATCGGTTCAGTTTACGACAGGTATTACTTCCAAATATTTAGCAAGCCGATAATCACGAACGCGGCGCAGCTGAAAGGCAAGATCATCGCCGCGAGCAGCGCAGGATCCGCGTCCGACTATGGCATACGGGACGCGCTCGAATCGGTCGGACTGAAGGAAGGCGACTACAAGATTCTTTATGTCGGCGGCACCGACGCCCGCGTGCAAGCATTGCAGCAAGGCCTGGCCGATACCGCGATCATTTCACCGCCCAACGGGCTGATTGCGCAGAAACTAGGCTTCAGAGAAATCGTGAACCTGATGGAAATGAAAATTCCCTTCGGTTACGGCGCCATCGCCGCTAAAGAAAGTTGGCTAAAACAGCAGCGAGCGCTGGCTATCAATTTTTATAAGGCGTATCTCGAAACCCTCGCGGCCCTGCGTCAGGATGTCTCCTTCGCCCAGCGTATCATCGGGAAATACTCGCGCATCGGCGACCGGGAGATTCTCCAAGAAAGCTATCGCACGAGCATCCCGAATATGCCGACGCGGCCTTACGTCAATAAAGACCTCGTCGCGCGCGCTCTCAAGATGTCGCGCCGAGACGCCGCGCGCCGGGCTGAGCCGGAACAATTCTACGACAACGGGATCGTCAAAGAACTGGATGATTCCGATTTCATTAACGCGTTGTTTGGCAAGCGTTAGTCTAATCCGGCGAGTGGTTCGCCGTCGAAGGGGCGCATCGTGAAAAAACAAACTCATATCTATGCAGTCGCGGTCGTAATCGGTATCGCTGCGGCGTCGTGGAACCCGTTTTCAAGCGAGACCGATTTGCTGCTCGGGCAGGCGGCACCGCCGTCCGCGAATTTTCAAGTCGATCCCTTTTGGCCCAAGCCACTGCCGAATGACTGGGTCACCGGCAATGTCGGCGGCACGTGTGTCGATAAAGACGATCATGTGTTCATCGTGACCCGGACCGCCGACTCGACGAACCTGACCGCGGCGGAAAAAGAAATCGGCAAAGCGGCGCCGCCGGTTATCGAGTTCGATCCCGATGGCAATGTGATCAATTCCTGGGGCGATCCCAAGGTCATGCCCAGCGGCGCGCACGATTGCTACTTCGATTACGAAGGGAATATTTGGATTGGTGGCAACACGGACGCGATCGCGCAGAAGTATTCGCGCGACGGCAAACTGCTTTTACAAATCGGCACGAAGAAGAAATTCGACACGGCGGACGGCACGAACAAAGGTGCGGCGTTGAATGCCAGCCAAACCTTGCTGAACAAACCGGCGAGCTTCGCGGTGGATCCGGCCAACGGCGAGATCTATATCGCGGACGGCTACGGCAACCGCCGCATCGTAGTTTTCGATCGCCATGGAAAATTTATTCGCCAGTTTGGCCGACAGGCCACGGCCGCGGAGAACGATGCCGGCGTCGGTGGGGTGTTTTTGGGAATTGTGCATTGCGTGGTCATCGCAAACGATGGGCTGCTCTACGTCGCCGACCGCGACGGCAAGCGCATTCAGGTTTTCGACAAGCTCGGCAACTTCAAGAAAAACATCTTGATCAAAAGGCGGAGAGCAGACCTCGCAGGCAACGGTTCGCCGTGGTGGTTCCTCTTGTCGCGAGACCAAGCTCAGAAATATCTGTACGTCGCAGACGGGTTAGACGAAGTGATCTGGACGCTCGACCGCGACAGCGGGCAAACTCTGTCCGGCTTCGGCCGGCTCGGTCATATGGCCGGCGAGTTCACTTTCTTGCATACGATCGCGATGAATTCCAAAGGCGATTTGTTCATCGGTGAGACGGTCGGCGGCCGCCGGGTGCAAAAATTCAAAGCGGTGGGTAACTAACAACGGTTTCGCGTCCGCGTCTGTCGCGACGGATGCCGAGGTCTCAGCTTTGAGAGCCAAAGCAGCGACCGGCGAATGATCTTTGTAGAGATTGTTAACCGTAGCGATTTGGGCGGCTATGAGGAATACTTAGATGTAAATCGGCAGGATCGCTCAGACGTTTTACTAAAACGCTCCGCAAAGGGGATGCGATCTGATAAACGGTCTTGATGTTGTTGCGCGGCGACACCCTTGCTGATCGGAAGTCGATTTTGTAACAGCGCTGGGATGTTTCACCGCCGCGCTGCTGACTAATAGAACGAATGCTACTACGAGGAGAAATTTATGCCGAGAATAGCTTTGGACCTAAACAAGGAAGCGGATCGTCAGAAAGTGAAAGGCCAGTGGCGCTTGGGACCCGGCTTGGTGCCCGGGGAGCCTAACGAGGGTTTGGTGGCGCAGATTCTAAATACTCCCGCGCGGCTCGCCGAGTATGATGACTCGAAGTGGGAGATCTGCAATAACATTCGTCAGAGTATTTCCAAGGGTTTTACTTTCGCGTGGTACCGAATTGCGGTGACTTTACCGGCGGAGATCGACGGTGTCGCGTTGACCGACTCTCGGGTTTATTTCGAAACCAACGTGGATAACTACGGCGAGATTTGGGTCAACGGGAAAATTGACCGCGCCACCGGAGTCATTATCGGTATCAACACGCAATATCGAGTCGAGGTCATGAACAAAGCTGTGCCGGGGAGCAAGCACATAATCGCCTGCCTCGTCGTCAATGGTCCGCTTGCTGAACCGGTGGGCGGTATCTTTATGCGCTAAGCTAAAATGAGGAATACGCAAATACACTATGCTAAGCACTGAACTTTCTCGATTGCGGAGGGACCATTTTGTCGCGTTGATTCTCGACAACGAAGTGACAGTCGGTGAGTTTGTCGTGGATCCGCCGCTCACCTGGACCCGCTTCGTCCAACAGGCCGGAGTCTTTCGAATGGCTGACGGCTATCCGAACGTCTTAACGGCAGCACAGGCCAAGTTCGAGATGAGAAATTGGGACGAGGTTTCTCTGCCGAGCATTATGAGCGCGTTGGACGAGTTGAATGATGGCGTGGATTACGTGCTCGTGGGCAACAACGCGGGGCAAGGTCTGCCACTGGCAAAGAGTTTGGCGCCAAGTTTGATCGCGAAAAATGCGGCAATCATTTACGCCAACAGCCTGCCGGAGAAAGTCGCCTACCAGCAGCTGGGCTATCGAGCTTTTTTTCGCAGGAGTGAAGCAGCTTCCCGACTCATTCGATTGGTGAACAATTCGACGCGGACTTTGAGCCTCTGCTTCATCAACACGATCCAACACAACGATGGCAACTACCACGATCCATAGGTGCGGCGCCTGACACTTTCACGGAGCGAGCCGCCATCAGCTTGGTGCGGTGGCGCTTCCTATTCAAAAAATAGGTGAGGCGTTACGCGGCGCGGTTGGTTGCCTGGGCTAGATTCTCGATCGATTCTTGCCGTTTTTGCGCGGCGTCTCGGAGGACACGCTGGCGGACGGCATCGGGTTCCAACGACAAGTGATTACAAATCCAGGTGAAGCTGCCGATGGAATCGTCCTTGGAACAAAACCACAATCGCGCCGAGCGTGCGAGAGGATCGCGTCCGCTAATATCGGTATGGGCTTGAAGAAGTACGTAAGCCCACAACTTTCGTTCCGGATCACTCATCTGTTCAGATTCTATCATCGGTCGTCGCTCCTTTTATTGCTGACTATCTCTATGGAATACACACCATGGGTTAATGACCTTGATGGGAGATAAATTTGTCGCCCCAATGACTTTGCATACAACGCCGACGACCAACTTCTCCCCTACCGCCATTCCGCAAATGGTCTCAAGCTTAGCAAGCACGGTGCCCAGATGACCTTAAATGCTTATGTCGAGGGTTTACTCTAGTATTCCCGCTAAGTTGGCGCGCTTGGCGGGCCAAGCCGTGTTTATGTCGCTGAGCACCCAAACGGATCATCTTGGGCAAAAATCGACAATTTTGTACCAAGAGAAACCAGTCCATTAACGACGTGGAGGCGTATCTGCGGGGGATATGTGATCGATTACTCAGGCGAAAGTTCGCACTGGGTGAAAAGTGAGCAAACTGTCAGTTAGGTTTTTCTATTGATCTCCTTCCGTCGGGCGTACGTTTGCAACAAAATTGCTATCCCTTGCGTTGCAACGTTCTGAGCGGCGTGGACGCGCTCCTTTGCGCCTACAGTAATTGGCCACCGGGCATGTATGGGAAGGCGCTCATTTCATGCACCGGATTTGATGACGGTTCAACTCTGTATAAGTGGGCCTGGGTGAGTTGATCGAGGCGCGTGATGCCGAGCAGCGCCATGGTGGTCACGATTTCGTTTTCGAGGATTTCGAGAACTCGTACCAAGCCTGCCTGACCAGAAGCGGCGAGGCCCCAACCCTGGAGCTTACCGATGGTCACGGCGCGCGCGCCGAGCGCGACAGCTTTGAGCACGTCGCTGCCGCGAACGATACCGCCGTCGAGCAGGATCTCGGCCCGACCACCGACTGCGTCAACAATTTCCGGCAGCATGTCGATGGTCGCCCGACCGTGATCGAGCTGACGTCCGCCGTGATTGGAGACATATATCGAACTGACGCCGTGCTCCACCGCCAGTGCCGCGTCTTCAGCGGTGGCAACGCCCTTTAGAATGAATGGAAGTCGGGCCGCCTCTTTGATGGCATCCAAGGTCTCCCACGTAAGTCCGGCGCGGTACTCGTAACCGACTCCGCGCCGGCTCGGCGGCAGCCAGCGATCCATCATTTGGCGCTCGCGCCGGCCGTAGTGCGCCGTATCGACGGTAAGGCAGAGAGCCGAATAGCCGGCATGTTTCACGCGGGTTAGAAGATTCTCGACCCATTTGAAATCTCCCTGCACGTAGAGCTGAAAGATTTTCGGATTGCGGCTGGCCTCGGCAATCTCTTCGAGGCTGGGTTGGGTAACTGAGCTGACGAAGTTGACGGTGCCGAATTCTTCGGCCGCTTTGGCGACGGCGATGCCGCCCTCGGCTGTGATCGATTGCAATGAGCCGATGGGCGCAAGCATGACCGGTATTCTCAGTCTTTGGCCGAGGAAATTTGTTGAGTGGTTGATCTCTGCGACGTCAGCGAGCACCTGCGGGCGAAATGCAAAGCTGTCGAGACCGTAACGATTTCGTCGCATAGTGGCTTCCGATTCGGCGCCGCCGCTGAGATAGTGCCAAACGTTGTCCGGCAGATTGCGTCGCGCCGCCATGATAATTTCCTGATTGGTGACAAACTCTAGCGGTGCCATCTTTGCTCCTTGCGCGATTTTTGAAGATCTGAGCCACAACGGCTTCGATTCCGGTTAGCGCAAAGCGCAACTTTTGACAATCCCCGGAAATCGGTTGGCAAAGATCTTAAAGTGAGCAGGACAAGAGGCAATGACGGCTGGGAATGAAAAACTCCACTGAGTGCTGCGTGCATTCAGTGTTATTCGTCCGTTAGATCAGATTGACCGCGAGGGGTCCGATTTCTTGCCGTCGTACCCCTCGCATTTTAAAAATAACTTGACCCGTAAGTGAGTCATTCGCGCTCAATCATTATAGTGATCCCTGAACGGATTGCTCCGGCTGTAGCGGCGATCATCATCACGATCGTAACGCCAATCATCGTAATAACAGCCGGCTGCAAACGTTGTCATCAACGCTAGGAGCACTAGCGCAGAAATCGATCCGTGTTTTGCTTGTTTCATAAATACTCCTTTGTGTTTATCTCTCGCTCTTTGAGTTAAAATTTGCGCAATGTCTATGCCAGGAAAACTAAATCTTTTGAAAACACGGTGTTCCACGTAAGTCAGAATATTTTGTGTGATAAAGGTGTGGGACTTCGCGGAAACGGACGGAGGAAAACTACGGAGTGTTGCAATTTTGCGACAGAGAGAACCGGGGATATATTTGACATCGCCGCCGGCGCGTGATTCGTAATGAAAAGTGAATACAGGAGCTGGAGGCTGCGACCCCGCACGACCCGAACATGAAAAAAGCTTTTTTTGTGATTGGTATGTTCTTCACCGTCATATTCCTTGCGCGGATTGCTGTAATTCGCGCCGACGAGACGCCGGTGAAACTGGTGCCGGTGCTGAAGATCAACAAGGAGTACGACAAGCGGACAACGATAAAACCTTCGACCGTGCCGAATGGCGGAAATGGCCTGTTTGCCGCCGCGCCTATTAAAAAAGGAGAAGTGATCGGCGAGCTTGGCGGCCGCCTCGTTACGGCCGAGGATCCCCCGGCAAATCAGCCTTATCTCGCGTCGATACCTGAGTGCGCATGGGAAGAAACTCAACCGTACAGATACCTCGATAGCAAGGATTTCGGCGGCAACGTGAGCCGGACCAATTTCGCGCCCAGCAAGATCAATGGCATAGAGACAGATTTCCAGAATGCGGCGATCGCTCAACTTTGTTCGTATCCCTATTTTGTTTTTGTTGCGTTGAAAGATATCGAGCCGGGGGCAGAAATCTGGTCGAGCTACGGCCCGCACTATGAATACGACAAGTTCATGACCGCCCCTGAAGTGCGGGACTTTTTCTGCGGATTGTTAAAGATCGATTGCCACGAAAAATATACCTATGAGTACTGAGAACGAGTGGAACACGACTCGACGCAGTCCCGTTGATCGAGTCGGAGCGTAAAAGTTTTCACGCAATGCTTTAAGGAGGCGTCATGGAGATTTTCGATATCCATCACCATCTTGGTTCGTTGACGGGAGGGAGTCTACAGGAAGGCAATGACTGGCAGGAGCGCGACTATACCAACCGGGTGCGGATCATGGAAGCCAACGCTGTCACGATGGCGGCGATCCTGGCGGCGACGGGATATATTCAGGCAGACGGTATCAAGGATACGATGCGCTGCAATGATACCGTGGCCGCTTATCGTAAGCGCGATCCGAAGCGCTTCCCGGTCGCTTGCGGCATCGTCGAACCGCTTCACGGCGTGCGCTCGCTCGCCGAGCTCGAACGAATGAAACATGAGCTGCACCTCGATGGCGTCGTGTGGCATAGCCGGTTTCAGGGCGTCGCCGTCGATCATCAGTTGATGCGGCCGCTATTGAAAAAAGTCCGCGAGGTTGGGCTCGTGCCGCTGGTGCACACCAACGCTGAGTCGAATCTCGAAGCGGTGTGGCGCCTGGAACGGCTGGCGTTGGAATTTCCCGAGTTGACGTTCGTTTCGATGGATGCCTTGACGACGAATACCAATAGTCAGCTGGCGCTGGATATCGCCAAACGCACGAGCAATATTCTCTTTGACACCGCGCATGTGCGCGGTCCGGCCTACATACGCCAGTTTGTCGAGGCAGTGGGCTCGCACCGGCTGATCTTTGGCAGTCTGTTTTATTCCTACCCGGCAAGCTACGAGCACTGCGCGACCCTGGACGAGATCAAAGCGGCAAAGATCAGCGACGAGGACAAGGCGAATATCCTCGCGCGCAATTCTAGAAAACTCTTCGGGCTGTCATAATCTTTGACTGACTATTAAGAAATCCAGAGTCGGGTGTTATGATTGGAGTTGTGGAGACGGGTATATTTCTGGCCTAGGCTGACTGAATTTGACGGCGTGCACAAACGGTCCAGAACGTTCTCCCGCGCCCGTGTAGATAAAACTCATGCGAACGCTATTCCTGCACACCGTTGGAATCTGCCTTGTGACGCTTGGCTTGGCTGCCTGTTCCACCATCAATCCCATCGTTAGCGAGTGGCGCAATCCCGGCTACAACACGGCGTCATTCCGGCGCGTTATGGTCGGTGGTCTTGGCGGAGCGACCAGCGTCCGGCGCAATTTCGAAGACGAGTTCGTCAGTCAACTCCGGGCAGGCGGTATCGATGCGCTGCCGAGCTACCGCTACCTATCCGACGATGAAGAAGTCGATGAAGCTAAGATCAAAGAAGCAGCACAAAAAGCCGGCGCCGATGCCACGATCTTTACGCGAGCGATCCAGGTGGAGCGAAAGACGCAACCTGGCCCGAGTTATTATCCCGCTCCCTGGTTCGGACTTTACGGCTCACACGTCGGTCTGAGTTGGAGCGGACTCTATGGCGCGCCAAGCGTGTATCGCTACAACGAGTATACATCGGAGGCTACGCTCTATGACGTGACAAAAAACGAGGTGGTGTGGACCGCAACGATCCGGACCACCGAGCCGGAGGACGTCAAAGCTGCAATCAAGACGTACGTCGCGGCGGTAATCCATGCGCTCGATGAAAAAGACCTGTTAGGCAGAAGATGATGATGAAGCACCTTTATCGCAAACCGTTCTAACTCGCGGCTGAGAGAGGATTGAATTCCAAGAGGAGTAAAAACCCCCGCCAAAACACTGCCGATGAAATTATATTATTTTCTTGAGCTACTTATCGCTGCGGTATTTATCGTTCCGGACTCAAGGCCAGCAACCGCGCAAACAAAAGCGCCGCCGCAGGTCGCGCTGTTAAAAATAGACAAGAAGTACGAAACCAGAACTGTCGTTAAGAAGTCGACGGTCCCTGGCGCCGGCAATGGCCTGTTTGCCGCGGTGAAGATTAAAAAAGGTGAAGTGATCGGCCAACTGGGAGGACGGCTGGTTTCGGATGACGATTACCCCAAAGGCAACCATTATCTGGCGACAATCCCGGAATGCGCGCTGGAGAAAATCAAGCCGTACAAATATATCGACAGCCAAGACTACGGCGCTCACGTGAGCCGCATCAATTTCGCGCCGAGCAAGATCAACGGAAAGGATACCGACTTTCAAAATGCCGCGATCAAGCAACTTTGTGATCATCCGTACTTCATTTTCGTCGCTTTGAAAGATATCGCGCCAGGCACGGAGATTTGGTCCAGTTACGGTCCCAACTATGATTACGAGAGGTTTATGAAAATACCGGCAGTACGCGATTTTTTCTGCGGGTTACAAAAGATCGATTGTCGAGAAAAATACACCTATTCGTATTGAGATTCTGCCGAATCCCCCTTTGCCATCGGCACGGTCACGTGCGCAACAATTGTCCATCAATCACTTTTCTTGTGTAAGCTTTTGCTTCGTGCGCCATGGCGTCATCAGTCGGCGTTTCGATGGTTCAAGCTCGGCCTGATTGGGTCTCCGGTTAGCCGCTTGAACCCCGCTTAGCGTAGTTCCCCTGGTGGACTATATGCTATTTTGTTAAGTGAGTGGCGGATGGACATGAACTACAAAACCGACGATTTACGAATACGCGAGATCAAGGAGCTCGTGGCGCCGGTGGATTTGCTGGGCGAGTTTTCCATCACCCGAAGCGCCGCAGAGACCGTCTGGCAGACGCGCCAGGAAGTTCACAAGATCCTGCACGGCGCCGACGATCGGCTTTTGGTGATTATCGGGCCGTGCTCGATTCACGACGTCCAGGCGGCCAAGGACTTTGCCCAGCGGCTCCACGAAGCCAAAACCCGGCTCACGGCCGATCTATTGGTTGTGATGCGGGTGTATTTCGAGAAGCCGCGCACCACGGTTGGTTGGAAAGGGTTGATCAACGATCCTAACTTGGACGGCAGCTATCGCATCAATGACGGTTTAAGGGTCGCGCGCCGATTGCTCCTGGATCTCAACGAAATGGGGATGCCGGTCGGGTGCGAGTTCCTCGACATGATCACGCCGCAATATATCGGCGATCTCGTTTCCTGGGGGGCGATCGGAGCGCGCACGACGGAAAGTCAGGTGCATCGCGAGCTCGCCTCCGGTTTGTCATGTCCGGTCGGCTTCAAAAACGGCACTGACGGCAATATTCGCATCGCCGTCGAAGCCATTCGTGCGGCGCAGGCGCCGCACCATTTCATGGCGGTAACCAAGGCCGGGCGCTCGGCGATCGCCGCGACGACCGGCAACGAGGATTGCCACGTAATTTTGCGCGGCGGTAAACAGCCGAACTACGATGCTGAAAATGTCGCCGCCGCGGTAAGGACTCTGGCCGAAGCGGCGATTCCGGCGCGGATCATGATCGATTTCAGCCACGGCAACAGCGGCAAGGATGCACAGCGCCAGCTTATCGTCGGGCGCGACGTGGCGGTGCAGATTGCCTCCGGTGACGGCGCGATTTTCGGCGTTATGGCGGAAAGCCACTTAAAAGCCGGCCGCCAGGATCTTCTCGCGGGTAAGGAACTGGTCTACGGATTAAGTATCACCGATGCTTGCATCGGTTGGGAAGAAAGCCACGCCCTGCTCGACACGCTCGCCGATGCTGTGCGTCAGCGGCGCCTCAAGGCAGCGCTGGACGATGAGTCCGAATAGTAAATTACCTGTCTCTCGAGTTTAACGCTGTTACCATTGTTTAATGCTGAGTGACTTTCTCGAATCAGAACCGTGCCCGGTATTCGCAGCGGTGCTTCGCCTTGCCGTGCCGGTACCCGAGCGGAGAATTCATTTTCCATCCCCGTCTTGACTCGCTTTGCCCGTCCGCTTTATCTTTGCAAAAAATTCACCACGGTTTTGTCTGATCGGGGCTGACTCGCTTCGATCGGCGCGGTTTGCGCCGTGGCGGTAATAGAAACAGGAGTCCCAAACCAATGAAACTTTCCCTGTTGCGCTTGCTGGTTTTGCTGCCGTTATTTTTTCTCGAGCATCTGGCGCAAGCTGCGGCACCGCTGACCAAGGTGGTCATGACCTCCGGTTCGGCGAGCGAGCGCGACGGCGTGGTCTATGTCGCGCAAGAGCAAGGGTTGTTTCGTAAGTATGGCCTCGATGTGAGCTTTGTCCAAGTTCGCAACGGCCCGGTTGCCATGTCGGCATTGAGCTCCGGGGAGACGCAATTCCATTGGGGCTCGGTTTCCGGTGCAAATCTCGGCGCGATCGCCGAAGGCGCGGACTTGGTTTTCGTTGCCGGATTCATCAATCGGCTCTCGGGCATGTTTATGGTCAATCCGCAAATCAAAACCCCGGCGGAGCTTAAAGGAAAAAGCGTCGCCGTCAACAGTCTGAGCGGCGGCGGTTGGATTTTTTCGATGTTGATGTTGGACTACTGGGGCCTCTCACCCGAGCGCGACAAAATACAGTTCAGGACCTTGGGTGAGCAGGCAGTGATGGCGCAGGGAGTATTGAACGGCACGGCGGACGCGGCGTTTTTGGGCTACACTTTCGGCAAGATGCTTCAAGGCAAAGGATTTCGCGTCCTGGCGGATAGCGAGAAACTGCCGATTCCGTATCAAGGCTCGGGTGTCATCGCCAGGCGGAGCTTCATCAATTCGTCGCCGGCGACGCTGGAAAATCTGCTGCGCGCCTTGCTCGATAGCACGGCTTTCATTCGCAATCCGGAAAACAAGGCGCAAGTCACCAAAATTCTAGCGAGAGCGCTACGCTTCAAACGGGTTGAGGACGCCGATGACGGCTATCAAAGTATGGTCAATCTTTACGAGCGAAAGATTTATCCCAGTGTCGATGGCATTCGCAACGTGATCCGCCTGCTCGGCGCCAGTAATGAGAAAATCCGCCGCCTTAGAGCAGAAGATTTGGTCGACGATAGCGCCGTGCGCAAATTGGAGAAGGAAGGGCGGTTCTAGGCGCGCGCTTGTCGGCGGCGATCCGCTCGGTGCGAATTATCGATTTTGCTCACGCCATCCACGCCTTTAAAAATATCAGTGGTTGTGTCATAGAGGATGCGTTCTAAACGGGAGACAGCTTACGGCCGAACATTTCCGCGCTAGATCCAGTCTGAGGAGAGAACAGTGGCCTTTCAAAAAATCGGTATCATGAGTATCGGCGAGATGGGATTTCACTGGGCCAAGCTGCTCAAGAGCCATGGCGTGGAAGTCCTGACCTACGACCAGGACCGCGGCGAGGTGAGCCGCAAGCGAGGCGAAAATGCCGGTGTAAAATCGGTCGGATCGATGGTCGAGCTGGTGCGCGAAAGCGAGTTGATCGTTTCGATCGTCGTGCCCTCAGCAGCGACGCGGGTGGCAGGCAAGGTTTCTGACGCGGTGAGTAGCGCCGGGCGCAAGGATCTCCTTTATCTCGATGCCAATGCGATCTCGCCGATGACCGCAGATGAAATCGCCGAAATCTTAAAACCCGCGAGCGTGAATTTTGTCGATGGGTGCATTATCGGCGCGGCCGCTAGGATGGGCAAGGGGACAATCGTCTACGTATCCGGCGCCGAAGCGAGCCGGCTCCAGGCATTGGAGGCTTTCGATATTCCGATCAAAGTGCTGGGACCCAACACCAACCAAGCATCGGCGTTTAAAGTCGTCTACGCGGGGCTCACCAAGGGGCTGCAAGGGCTGTTTTGCGAGCTCTTTATGGGCGCGCGCCGTTTTGGCCTACTCGACGAGATTCGCGCGCAATATGAGGAAAGCTTTCCCGGACTGCTCGATCAAGTATCCGGCTCCATTGTCGGCTTGCAGGTTCACGCAGGCCGGCGCGCCGAGGAGATGGATGAGCTAAAACGAACTTTTAATCAT
>VBKX01000021.1:12678-22209 GCA_005879435.1 Deltaproteobacteria bacterium | reverse complement strand
TTCTTGGTATGGAGTGCAGAACATGAATTTGAGGGAGGGCTCAACCAGTGTCTAGAGTGGAAAAGAAACAACCGCAGTACGGTTCCGATGTCGTCGTCGATTTGATGAAGGCGTTCGACATCGAATACGCCGCATTCAATCCGGGCGCGACCTTTCGCGGTATTCACGACTCTATCGTCAACTACGGCGGTAACTACAAGCCGGAAGTGATCTTCTGCCATCATGAAGAAATTTCGGTGGCCGTCGCGCACGGCTATGCCAAGGCCAAGAACAAGCCGATGATTGCCATCGTACACAACATGGTCGGCTTGCAGCACGCGAGCATGGCAATTTTCAATGCCTACATCGACCGCGTGCCAATAATGGTCCTCGGTGGCACCGGACCGATGAATTCAAAACGGCGCCGCCCACGCATCGACTGGATTCATACGGCGCTTGTCCAAGGCAATCAGGTGCGTGATTACACCAAGTGGGACGACCAACCGTATTCGTTGGCGGATGTGCCGGATTCCTTTATCCGCGGCTATCGGATTGCGACGACGGATCCGACGGCGCCGGTTTACATTAACTACGATGCTGACATCCAAGAAGATGCGCTTACGAGCGCATTCGAGGTTCCCGATGTCAGCCGCTATTCCGCTCCGGCTTCCATGCAGGCAAACCCGGAAGCGCTACGGAAAGCGGCGGAGTTGCTGGTCAACGCACAGGCGCCGATCATCATCGCCGATTCGCTCGGGCGCAATCCCAAAACGGTGCCTGCGCTGATCCAGTTGGCCGAATTGCTGGCCGCGCCCGTGGTTGACAAGGGCGGGCGCTTTAATTTTCCGTCCGTTCACCCGCTGGATGCCACGGATGGCGCGCGTGAGCTCCTGCAGAAAGCCGACTTCATCTTAGCTCTCGATGTCGCGGACCTTTTCGGCTCATTGACCACGGTGAGCAAACAAACGCGCAACTGCGAATACATCACCTCACCGTCAGTAAAAATCGCCACCATTTCGATGAACGATATGCTGGTGCACTCCTGGGCCAATGACTATCAGGCGCTCCAACCCGTGGATGTGCCGATGAGCGCGGACACGGCGGTGGCGGTGCCGGAGCTGACCCGGTTATGTCGGGAGTTACTCGGCAACGACAGCAAGAAAAAAGCCGCCATCGAAGCGCGTCAAAAAGAATTGGCCGAAAAACACCAGAACCGGCGCGCCAAATGGCGCGCGGACGCTGAGGCCAAAGGCTCGCAGAAAGAAATTTCCACTGCCTGGTTGGGGCTGGAAGTGGGTGAAGCTGTCAAGCGCGAAGACTGGATATTGGTCAACGGCACTTCCAATGGTTGGACGCGCCGTTTATGGGATTATACCAAGCCGAATCAGACTCTTGGCGGCAGCGGCGGCGCCGGCCTGGGCTACGGTCCGGGCGCATCGATTGGCGCGTCTTTGGCGCTCAAGGGTAGCGGCAAGTTCCCGGTGGCGATTCAGTCCGACGGCGATATGTTGATGACCTCGAGCGCGCTGTGGACCGCGGCCAAGCACCGCATCCCGCTGCTCATGGTGATGCACAACAACCAGTCTTACTACAACTCTGAGGAGCACGGCATCGAAGTCGCCAAGTTCCGCAAGCGGCCGGTGGAAAATGCCGGCATCGGCACCCACGTCGATGACCCCGCAATCGATTTTGCGACGATGGCGAAATCGTTTGGTGTTAGCGGCGAAGGACCGGTGCGTAACCCCGCGGATCTCCGACCGGCCATTGAACGGGGCGTAAGATACGTAAAGGAAAAGCAGCTGCCTTACCTCGTCGACGTCATCGCCGAGCCACGCTAAGTCACGGAACATTTGTCTCACGATCTCTATCGCGAATTTCGTCAGGCCGCCGACCGACCGGAAGATAAAATCGACCTCGGTCGCGCGGCCTTGACGATCGCGTTAAGCGACTATCCCAATCTAGACATCGTCAGCTATCTTGCGCGTATCGACGCGCTCGCGGCTGACGTGATCAATCGTTGCGGCGATGAAATCGATGTGTATCGCCGCCTCGCCGCGCTCAATTACGTGTTATTCAAGCAGCACGAGTTTCGCGGCAACGACAAGGACTATTACGATCCGAAAAACAGTTTCTTGAACGAAGTCCTGGAGCGCAAAACGGGAATCCCGATTACGCTTTCGGTGCTCTACATCGAAGTCGCACAACGAATCGGGCTCGCGCTTGAAGGCGTGAATTTTCCCGGCCATTTTCTCGTCAAGCATGAAAGCGCCGATGGAGAAATTGTCATCGATCCGTTTCACGGAGGTGCTATTAAAACAGCGGAAGATCTGGCGGCAACACTGAGGGGCTTATATGGCGCCAAGGCGGCGCTCAAGCCGGAATTTCTTGAACCGGCGAGCAAAAAACAAATCCTCAAACGCATGCTCGGCAATCTTAAAGCGATTTACTTGAGGGGCGGTGATTTCGGAAAAGCGTTGTCCGTCTGCGACCGTTTGATCATCCTCGATCCGACGGCGGCCGAGGAGTTTCGCGATCGCGGCGCGGTTTATTTGCAGCTGGAGTGCTTTACCCAAGCGCGGGAAGACTTTGAGAACTACATTACGCTGGCGCCGAACGCCCGCGACGTCGCCGCGGTACGCGAGCAACTCGTCGCATTGACTAAGCGGGCGACGCTGATTCACTAACCCGGACCGAACTCGGATCCCGACTGTTTCGAAAATTCACGAAAACTGTGGGCGAATGACGTGGTCAAGGAAAAATCTTTGATCATCGCCCTAGCGAACTTCCAGGGGTGAACCTGCCACAGCTTTAAACGGCGCAGGTTCAGTAAGTTCTGTGTCCAAATACGTTGCAGCTCCTGGCGCGAATAAACAACGCGGTTGTTGATAGCGTCGAACTTGATCAAGCTCATTTGGCCCTTGGACGGCAAACTGTCTCGCAGCCGCGTGTAGGCTTCTTGCCATTCCTGGATGCGATCGCCCAAGCGGATGCTCGCCTGGATATTCTGTATCTCGTCGAGCAAGCGGCGCGCCGCTTCGCCTTCGCGCGGCCGCAGTTCCTGAATCCTCTCCCGCAGGTTATCCCACTGCTTCAAAAAGCGGTTCAGGTCGCTGCGGTTATAAACCACGCGCGAAGAAAGATCTTCCAAGGGTTCCAGCAGCGCGCGGGCGCGCTCCGACAAAGTGCCCGTTGCATTGCTATAGAGTTTTTGGACTTCGCCTATACGTAGCGCCTGCCAGATGTCAGATTGAATTTTTTGGATTTGTTCGAGCCAGCGCTCTTCAGTCTCGGTTTTCTTCCGGGTTTGCAGCCAGACCTCTTCCATTTCTTTGAGAAATTTGGCCCAAGTGATCAGCAGAACGGTGATTTCCTTCGAGCGCTTCCATAGATGCACCGGGATGGCGTCGACAGCAAAACCGGGCCGGCGAATCTTGCGGTCTTTGAGACGGAAAAAGCCCGCGACCATCGGATGTTGCTTTTCGATGAGCGCGGCATTCTTATACCAAAAAAAGATCGACATGAGATTCCAATAGTTTTTTGGCGCGTGGTTCCACCGCGCCAGATTCTTGATCATGTTTTCTTTGCTGTAAAACGTCTTCCAGGCATTCTCGTAGGCCTCGGTCCACTCTTCCGCGCTCATGAGCGGGTGCTCGATGGTCGCGTGAAACGAATCGCGCTTGTTGAAATCGGGATCCATCCAATCACCGCGTTTTTTCATTTCACGGTGATCGTGCGAGCCGGGAAGCGGCGTGAGCATGAAAAATGACGCTTGATCGGGGTCGACTTCATGCATCAGAAAACGGACGTCCTCGGCGACCTGCTCCTTCGAGTCCCAGGGCAGACCGATGATATATCCCGTATGGACCAGGACGCCCGCATCGTGCCATTCCTTAATGATACCGCGGTACTCTTCGACTTTGTTTTGTTTCTTGCCTTCGGCTTCGAGATTTTGCGGGTTGACGCTTTCCATGCCGATGAATACTTGAGTGCAGCCCGCCTTGGCCGCCAACGGGACGAACTCCTTGGGTTTTTTCGCCAAATCGACCTGCATCATGAAAGAAACATCGAGGCCTTCTTCGCGCAGCTTGATGATTTCCTCGAAGGTCTCGCGCCAGAGTTTTTTACGGGCGAAATTGTCGTCGGTAAAGAAATAGAAAGACAATCCGCTCTCGACGTAGTTCCTACGCATCATGGCGGCGATGCTCTGGGGGCTACGCTCGCGCATTTTGCGCCCTTGCACGTTGATAATCGTGCAAAAGGTGCAGGCGAATGGGCAGCCGCGCGACGTATCGGCGGTGGCAAAGCTCGGATACGCGAAGTGTTTCATTGTTTTCGCGCTGGTTTGCGGCAGCGGTGCTTCCTCGATGTCGACGAGATTTTGCAGATCCTGAGCGAAACTATAGAGCGGTTTTAATTGTCCGTTGAGAAAGTCACCAAGAATGCCTTCCCATTTTCCCTCGACTTCGCCCGACACCATGCAGATGCCTTCGCGATAGAGTTCCTGAATGTCCGGCTCCTGATCGCTCAGCATGTTGATCGTGCCGCTGGTGTGAAATCCGCCCATGATTATCTGGATGTTGTCCCGGCGGAAAACTCTCGCCATGTCCAGGGCGCGGGGGAACTGGTTTGTCTGTACGCCAACCATACAGACGAGCAGCGCGACATGGGCACTTTTTCCGCAGTCTCGTCGAAAGTCGTGACTTCGATGGGTAGATCTTCAAAGACACCGCGAGTCTTGATGTCTTCAGTGAGTCCGTGCAACACGTTTAAAGTATTGCTCGGTAACACGCCTTTCCAAAAACGGATCACGTAGCCGTCGTCGTCGTACTTCGACGGCTTGATTAGAACGATGTGAAATTTTTTGATTTGCTCTAGCATCGGTCCCGTCGCCTCCCGAGTGCTTGTATGTTAGCGCACCATCTTTTATAGATAGCCAAGGAAAATCGAGGTTTCGGCAACTGTAACAACCGCCCCTCTGCATGTCAAGCTAAGTTATCCTTAAATAGTGATTCTCGCTGCAGAATTTGCAGTTTCGATGATTGAGCTTTATCACGTCTCGAAAACCTATCCGCCGAACTACAGGGCGCTCACTGACATTAACCTAGAGATCGCCAAAGGTGAGATCGTTTTCGTTTGCGGCGCCAGCGGCGCGGGCAAATCGACCTTGCTGAAACTGCTGTTTCGCCAAGAGGACCCGACGGAAGGGCAGATTTTGATCGACGGCCGCAATGTGACGCGCTTGGGTAGCCGCGGGGTTGCTCAATTGAGAAGAAAAATCGGCCTGGTATTTCAAGAGTTCAGGCTATTGCCCGGTCTAACCGTGCTCGACAACGTCGCTCTTGCCGCCCAGGTAGTCGGTAAGTCGAAGCGCGAGAGCCGTACCAAGGCGTATCAGCTCTTGCGCGAGCTCGGGCTGAAAGAACGCTACGAGGCCAAGCCTTTCACGCTCTCCGGTGGCGAACAGCAGCGCGTCGCCATCGCCCGGGCATTGATCAACGAGCCGATGTTGGTTCTGGCCGATGAGCCGACGGGAAATATCGACGACGAAATGGCGGATGAAATCATGCGATTGTTTTTGAAGATTCGTGATCGAGGCGCGGCGATCGTTGTCGCTACCCATGATCGCGCCATGGTGAAGCGCTACGGCACCCGAGCGCTCTATTTGCAGCGCGGAGTTCTCACGGACGATCAGTCCGTTACCACCAAGCGGGAATACAGTTGGTGAAATTGTCGCTGATCGGCGTCGTCCTGCGGCAAGTTCGCAGTAGTCTGCGCCATTTGTTTTGGACTCACGTGCTGACGTCGGGCACCATGGCCATGACGCTTTTCGTGTTCGGCGCGTTCATGCTTTTGCAGGTCAATTTGGAACGCCTTCTCAAGATTTGGGGCGACGAAATTCAAATCACGGCCTATTTAAATAGCAAGATCAGCGCAGGCGATGTCCAAGCGCTGCTCAAGCGTATCGAGGGGTTGCCCGAAGTTGCGCAGGTCAGGTACATCAATCAGGAGCAAGCTTGGCACGATTTTCAAACCGCATTGGGAACTCAGTCCGGCTTATTGGACGGTTTGCCGCGCGCTGTGTTACCCGCGTCGCTCGAAATCACGCTGAAGCCGAGCAATCGAGACAGTCCTGTGGTCGAGCAGTTCGCCGAGCGTCTAAAAACCGAGAAGGAGATCGCCAGTGTTGAGTATCCGCAACAGTGGGTCGAGCGGTTGGGTTTGGCGGTGCTTGCCGTCGAGTGGGGCAAATGGATTGTCGGCGGGATACTATTCATAGCGACGTTTTTCATTGTTGGCAGCACGGTCAAGCTGGCGCTCTTTGCCCGTAAAGACGAAGTCGAGGTCATGCAGCTCGTCGGCGCGTCGGAAACGCTAATCCAGGCGCCGTTCGTGCTCGAAGGCATGATTCAAGGATTGGCCGGCGCTACGATTTCGCTGGCAGCGCTTTGGGCAGGCTATTTGCTGTTGCGCGAACAAACTCCCTCGATGGGTGGCTTTTTGGAGCCCCTCGGCCAGGTGCAATTTTTGGATCTACAGCGCATGGCTTTGCTGGTTGCGATCGGCTGGCTTTTGGGCGCCGCGGGGAGTCTCGTTTCGCTGCGGAGGTTCGTTAAGACGTGGCACGCTTCAACCGTAAAACACTGACTTCGCTTTTCGCGACGTTGCTCACGGCACCGTTGCTCGCGTGGCCTGCCGCCCCTAGCCGCGACCTTGAAGGCATCAGGAAAAAGATTGAAAGCGAAAAAAAAGGTCTTTCTCAACTACAAATCAAAGAAGGCTCGGTGCTGGAATCTTTAGGCAAAATTCAAAGCGAGCTGGACAAGCGCACTAAAGAGCTCAAGCTCGCCAATGCTCGATTGTCGCGTGTGGCAAGCGAATTGGCGCTTAAGGAAGCGGAAGCGCAATCGTTGACTCGATCCATTGCCGCGCGCCAGCCCATTCTCGCCAAACGCGCCGTGGCGCTTTACCGTTGGCAGAAAGGCGGCAGTTCACTGATGGTTCTCAATGGCGACGTGTCGTTGAGCCAATTTCTCCAGCGGCGAAAATATCTAGCGACGGCCGTGGCGTTTGACCAGACGCTTTTGGCCAAGCTCCAAGAGGAAAGTGAGCATCAGAAAATCCTGCGCGACGAGCTGGCGCGCAAGAAAGAAGAGCTCAACGAGCAAAAACAAGCGCTCAACATCGCCAAGGAAGGCGTCCGGCGCGAGGCGGAGAAAAAGAAAATCCTGTTGGCGAGTCTGCGCCAGGAAAAAGCCACCCGTCTAAGGGTTTTGAAGGAGATGGAGGCGGCGGCGCAACGGCTTGAGAAAATGATGGACGAGATCTCACGGCGGGCGATGATTAAACCACGCGAGGCGCCCTCGCCTCGTTCGCCGGGCGCGGGTCTTGATGCGCTGCGCGGAAAGCTCGATTGGCCGACCCAAGGGCGGGTGACCGCACCCTTCGGCAAGTATCAACATCCTGAATTTGCCGCCGAGGTCGTCCGCAAGGGCATTGACATCGACGCTCCCATCGGCGAAGAGATTAAAGCGGTGGAAAAAGGTACGGTCGTTTACGCCGATCGTTTTTCCGGCTACGGTAAAATGGTGATCGTCGACCATGGGGAGCGTTACTATACAATATACGGCCATCTTTCAGAAATTCTTAAGAAAACCGGTGATGAAGTTAGGCGCGGAGAGGTCCTCGGACGGGCCGGCGACAGTGATTCCTTGGCGGGCGCAAAACTTTATTTTGAAATGCGTAAAGACGGCCGCTCGGTAGACCCCGTACCATGGTTTAAGAAGCAATAGCATTTTTATTTATCTTGGGATACACTTCAAACTTGTTCTATAAGTAGTTTTCAAGTTTTAGGAGAGCCGCGATGCGAATAGTTCGTAAACATGGAACACCCCTTTTGCTTTTGTTCGTCGGGCTAGCTTTGGGTTTTTTTCTCTCTGCCCACTGGGTGCCCAACGTTTCTGCCGTCGGACGGCAGGACTACGAGAGCTTGGAAGCGTTTAGCAATATACTTTCGATCGTCAAGAAGAATTATGTCGAAGACGTCGAAACCAAGAGCTTGGTCAGCGGCGCGATCAATGGCATGTTGAATTCCCTCGATCCGCACAGCGCGTATCTTACGCCGGAGCTTTATAAGGAACTGCAGAGCGACACGCAGGGGCGTTTCGGCGGACTGGGCATCGAAATTACCGTAAAAGGCGGCATCCTGACGGTCGTCTCGCCCATCGAAGACACTCCGGCGGCCAAAGCCTGGTTGACGCCGTCAAAAAGATGCGCGGACTCAAAGGCACAAAGATCAATCTCACGATCAAACGCGAAGGAGTCGCCGACCTAATGGACTTCACGCTCGTGCGCGACGTTATCCGTGTGCAAAGCGTGCGTAGCCGTACGCTCGAGCCTGGCTACGGTTATATTCGTTTGGCGCAGTTCCAGGAGCGCAGCGACCGCGACATGCAGCGGGCGTTGGAGAAAATGTCGGCTGAAAAAGGCGGACTGAAAGGCCTGGTGCTCGATCTGCGCAATAATCCGGGCGGTTTGTTGACTCAAGCGGTGCGAGTCTCGGATATGTTTTTGGAATCGGGTCTGATCGTCTACACGGAAGGACGGATCGAAGCGCAGAAACAAAAATATTTCGCACAGAAAGACGGAACCTGGACGGACTTCCCTGTGGTCGTGTTGGTTAACGGCGGCAGCGCGAGCGCGTCGGAGATCGTCGCGGGCGCTTTGCAGGATCATAAACGGGCGGTGGTATTGGGGACGAAGACCTTCGGCAAGGGATCGGTGCAAACAATCCTCCCGCTGGACGACAATTCGGCGCTGCGCTTGACCACGGCGCGCTATTTTACACCGAACGGCCGCTCGATTCAGGCGACGGGGATCGTGCCAGATATCAATGTCGACAACGCATCACCTCAGGACGGCAAAGCGGAGGCCCCCAAGCGCCCCGGTTTGCGCGAGGAGAATTTACCGGGTCATTTACTGAACCCCCAGCCGTCCTCGCCTAATTCTCCGACGGAGCCCGTGGAGAAAGACAAAGAGAAGGAAAAGCAAATCCCATCTTCCGGGCCTACGGGCGATGAGACTATCGATAACGATACGCAGCTAAAACGAGCACTGGATCTGCTAAAAAGCTGGGATGTGTTTAAGCAAATCGTGCAAAAAAAGGCGGCGTAGCCGTTGCGCAAATTTTTCCCCCATCAACATAGACACTAGAAATTAGCCCTCCCCTCGGAGGGCTAATTTTTTTGTGCTAGAGCTATTCCAGAATGGTCAGAGACGTTAACCGAGAATACGATTTACCTCTGTTCACTGTACCCGCCCGCAAGTTCTTGACTGTCAGTGAACTGAACGAGCTCATCAAAGGAACTCTGGAGTCCCAGTTAGACGCTATCTGGGTGCAGGGCGAGATCTCCAACTTTCGCGTGCCGCCGTCTGGTCACTACTATTTCACGCTGAAAGACGACAAGAACCAAATTAGCGCCGTCATGTTTCGCCGCCAAGGCATGGGCTTGCGGTTCATGCCCGAGAACGGCATGGCGGTCCTCTGTTTAGGTC
>VBKX01000021.1:6731-12634 GCA_005879435.1 Deltaproteobacteria bacterium | reverse complement strand
GCTATTTCTTGCCTTCGAGCAGCTCAAGAAGAAACTCGCGGCGGAAGGATTGTTTGCGACGGAACGAAAAAAGCCGTTGCCTTTTCTGCCGCGCTCGATCGGCATCGTGACCTCGGATCGCGGCGCTGCGTTGCACGACTTGCTGCGAATTCTCGGCGATCGCTATCCTGAACGGCGCGTGGTGATCCGACCCGTGAAAGTGCAGGGCGATGGCGCCGCCGTGGAAATCGCCGAAGGCATCGCCGACCTAAATCGCTTCGAAGAGATTGACGTTATGATAGTCGGGCGCGGCGGGGGATCGTTGGAAGACTTGTGGGCGTTCAACGAAGAGATCGTCGCTCGCGCCATCGGCGCATCGAAAATCCCCGTTGTTTCCGCGGTCGGCCACGAGATCGATTTCACCATTGCCGATTTTGCCGCGGATGCGCGCGCGCCCACGCCGACCGCGGCCGCCGAAATGATCCTGCCGCGGAAACGCGATTTGTTGGCGCAAGTCGAAATGCTCGAAGACCAGCTACGGCGAAATATGGTTCTCAGGCTGGAAACGGCGCGGGATCATTTTCGCTCATTGGTAAAGCGGCTCGCCGATCCGGGGCGCAAGCTCCGCGAGAATCAGCAGCGATTAGACGAATTGTCCGTCGATCTGCTGCGCCGGTTTCACGAGCGCTTGCGCCAGAGCAAGGATCGTCTGGCGGAAATTGCGGGACGGTTAAACGCCTTGAGCCCACTCGCGGTGCTCGTGCGTGGCTACTCCATTGCGCACAAACTGCCTGAAGAGCGGATCGTGAAAAGCGCCGCGGCATTGGAAGTCGGCGATGCCATCCGCGTGACGTTTGCTCAGGGAAAAGCGCTCTGCCGTGTCGAGGGGAAAGAGTAACGTGAAACTGTGGCTCGCACTCGCTCTCTTGTTCTCGCTCGTCCAAGCGGCACAGGTAAATTCCGGCAGTGCGGTAGTGGTGCAGTGGCCGAGGCCGGTCGAAGTGTTTCAGGGCGGACTGACGGAGATTCACGTGAGCGGCCAAAATCTGGCCGCCGTTGAGGGGCGCTTGCATACCACGCCGATTGTTTTCTATCCCACCGGCGCGCATTCTTTTACGGCGATCATCGGAGCCGATGTCGAAGCCAAACCGGGACAGTCCAAACTTGTTCTGAAAGCGACTAACCAGGCCGGCACATCCCGCGATCGCGTGATCCCGTTCAAGGTCAAGGCGAAAGCATTCCGCAAGGAATCATTCAACGTGCCGCCGAGCTTCGACGAGATGAGTCCAGAAACGCTCGAAGAGATCCGCCGCGAGCAGGCCGCTTTCGCGCGCGCGTTCGCGTTCTCGCCTTCGGAGCCTCTGTGGGAGGCGCCGTTCGTTCGCCCAGTATCCCAGGAGGCTTCGGTATCGTCGTTCGGATCCCGGCGTATCGTCAACGGTACGCCTCGTGCGCCCCATACCGGTACGGATTTGTCCGCGCCGATGGGAACTGAAGTCGTGGCGACTAATCATGGTCGCGTGGTGTTGGTGGGTAGTTTTTTTTTCGCCGGCGGCAGCGTTGTTCTCGATCATGGCGGCGGCTTGTTTACGATGTATTTTCATCTATCTGAATTCAAAGTCGAGGAAGGCGCCATGGTGCGACGTGGCGACGTGATCGCTTTATCGGGATCTTCAGGACGTGTCACCGGGCCGCATCTACACTGGGGCGCGCGCATGGCCAACGCGCGTATCGATCCGCTCGAATTGCTGACAAAAATTTCAGTTAACTCGGAAAGGTCGGCTTTGTCCAAATCAATTATCAAGCAAACGGAGAAATGACATGGCGCGTAAAGAATCGGGGAGTAAGACGTTTGAATCAGCGCTGGGAGATCTGCAGCAGGTCGTCGAGCAGTTGGAAGCGGGCGAACTTTCGCTGGAGGATTCGCTCGACGCCTTTGAAAAAGGCGTCGGGCTGGTGAAACACTGCAACCATAAACTCGACGAAGTGGAAAAGAAAATCGAGATCCTGGTCAAAGATAAAGAAGGCAAGTTGCGCTTAAAGCCTTTTGAAGATCTTCCTGACGAAAAAGATGACGACGAGTGAATGTTTCCGAATCACGTCAATTGGGTTTCTCGTGCTTGCAGGGTGAAGAACGTGCAATGGCAACTATGCTGCGCACAACAGAAACTGAAGCATGGATGGTCGCGGACAGTGCTCATGGCGCAAATCCAGACCGACGCTTATAAACGCTGACGTGGGGCGCTCCCTAACTTCAAGCACTCCGTATCCGCAACTGTCCAACAGTCGCTCAAGGGCCTCTACACGATTGTTCGTCGGTTTTTCGGACCGGATAAGCGAGTCATGCCGCAGTTTGGTCACGAATTTGAAGCGATCGGCCCATCGGTGCTAAATTAGCGCGAGTGGATTGGCTTCAATGGCCAGCGGCGACCTCGATGACATCGATATCAAAGCGTAAGTTCGATTTAGACAAATACCTCAAAAGGCAATCCGCTATCGTCGATCGGGCTCTCGAACACTACCTTGGCAAATACTCGGGGGCGTCACAGACGATATTTCGCGCCATGCGCTACGGAATATTTCCCGGCGGCAAACGCATTCGGCCGATTTTGACGCTTGCCGCGGGGGAATTATTTGACGCCAAACAGGATTTTATCTTGCCTTTTGCCTGCGCCGTGGAAATGATCCACGCCTACTCTCTGATCCATGACGATTTGCCCGCGCTGGACGATGATGATCTGCGCCGCGGCGCGCCTGCCGCGCATAAGGTTTTCGGCGAGGGTATGGCGTTATTGGCGGGCGATGGTTTGTTAACCGAAGCATTCCATCTGATGACCGACGCTGACGCTCTCGGGGACGTGGCGCCGGAAATCGTCGTGCCCGTCATTCACGAATTGTCCCACGCCGTCGGAGCGATGGGTCTGGTCGGCGGGCAGGCTCTCGACCTAGAAGCGGAAGCGAAGGACGTAGATTTTTCCACTGTTGAATTGATTCACGTAAGGAAAACCGGCGCACTGATTCTTGCGTCGATTCGGATCGGTGCGCAACTTGGCGGAGCGGCACCTGGAGATTTGGCGAAAATCTCACGCTATGGCGAGTATCTTGGTTTGGCATTTCAAATCGCTGACGATATCTTGGACGCCCAGGATGGTGCGGCGGCGGAATCCGGTCACAAAGAACGAAAAAGGCGACCTATCCGTCGGTCGTAGGCCTCACCTTGGCCCGGGAGCGATTGAAAGAACTATTACAATTATCGTTGGTCGAACTTGAGCCGTTCGGCGCGCGGGCGCAGCCGCTCGCAGCCATAGCCACGCATATAGTCAAGCGAGTAATTCAAACCAAGGTTGAATTTCCGACAAAGGAGACCCATGGATAAAATGACGCGGTTGCTGGATGAGGTTGAATTACCGAGTGACATTCGCGGCTTTTCTATCGAGCAATTAAACCAGCTTGCCGCTGAGATCCGAGAAGAAGTCATCTCGGTAGTCTCGGAGGTAGGAGGCCATTTTGCCTCGACACTCGGCGCCGTCGAACTGACGCTGGCGCTGCATTATGTTTTCAACACACCCGAAGATCGCATCGTATGGGATACGGGCCATCAGGCCTACGCGCATAAACTGATCTGTGGGCGCCGTGATCGTTTGGCGACGATTCGTCAACTTAATGGGCTAAGTGGATTTTTGAGCCGGGAAGAAAGCGAATACGATGTTTTCGGCGCGGGCCACGCCGGGACATCGATCTCGGCGGCTTTGGGAATGGTCGAAGCGAAAGCGCTCGAAGGTTCGAATCGTAAAGTCGTTGCCGTGATCAGCGACGGATGCTTGAGCGCGGGTCTGACTTACGAGGGATTGAATTCCGCGGGCCATCTCGACCGCGATTTAATTGTCGTGCTCAACGACAACGAGCATTTTATCGATCCCAGAGTGGGCGCCGTGTCTTCTTTTCTCAGTAAACAATTTACCACGGATTTAGGGGTTCGGCTGCAAAAGAACTTGTCAAATCTGCTGCGCAATTTGCCCAGCGGCGAAAATCTCAAACACGCGGCGCGCAAGCTGCGCGACTCGTTTTTGGGTTTAGTGACGCCCGGATTTTTGTTCGAAAGCCTAGGGTTTCAATATGTCGGACCGATTGATGGCCACAACCTGAGTGAAATGATCACGACGCTGGAAAACGTCAAGAAGATCGAAGGTCCGACGCTGGTGCATGTCATGACGAAGAAGGGCAAAGGCTACGCGCCGGCGGAAGAGGAACCGATCAAGTTTCACGCGGTGACGCCGTTCCACGTGCTCACGGGAAAGGCGAAGAAAGAAAAGGGACCGATTCCAACTTACACTGAGGTATTCGGCCAATCGTTGGTTCGGATTGCCAGCCAAAATCCGAAGGTTGTTGGCATTACCGCGGCCATGGGCAGCGGCACGGGCATCGATCGACTCGCGCGTGAGATTCCCGAACGCACCTACGACGTCGGTATTGCCGAGCAGCACGCGGTGACCTTCGCCGGCGGCATGGCGACGGAAGGATTCATCCCGGTGGTGGCGATCTATTCGACATTTTTGCAACGCGGTTACGACGAGATTCTGCACGATGTTTGCCTGCAAAATCTGCATGTGGTGTTCGCTCTGGACCGCGGCGGACGAAGGACGAGAACGAATTGCAACATATGCTAAGGACCGCTGTTGAGTATTCCGGTCCGATCTCTTTGCGCTATCCTCGCGGTGAAGGTTGGGGTGTCACGCTGGACGACGAGACGAAGAGTCTGGAAATCGGTAAGGCTGAAGTGTTGCGTGAGGGCGGCGATGTCGTAATCGCGGCAATCGGCCAAACAGTTATCCCGGCGCTGAAGGCGGCGCAGGATCTCGCGCCGCTCGGTATCAACGCCGCTGTGGTCAACTCTCGCTTTGTTAAACCTCTGGACAGGGAATTGTTTCGCGACTTACTGACCCGTGTGCCACGGCTGATCACGGTCGAAGACCACGTGATCGCCGGCGGTTTCGGTAGTGCGGTCATAGAACTCCTAGCTGACGAGGGTTTTAGCGGCGTTGAAGTCAAGCGGCTTGGCGTCCCCGACCGCTTCATTCCGCACGGCACGCAGGATGAACTCCGAAAAATGTGCGGCTTCGACAAGGATGCGATCGCCCAGGCGGTACTGCAGATGGTTCGACGCGGCAAGAAGCGAAGCAGGGAGGGATGGGAAAGAGGCAGCGCTTAGATCTTTTGCTGGTCGATCGCCGGCTTGTCGATAGCCGCGAGGTCGGCCGTCGCAAGATTTTGGCCGGCGAAGTACTGGTCGATGATCAACCGATCACGAAGGCCGGTAGTCTGATCAATATTAGCGCGCGCGTAACGCTTAAGTCCGCGCCTCGCTACGTCAGCCGCGGCGGGCTGAAACTTGAAAATGCTCTGCAAGCATTCTCGATCAAATTAATCGGAAAGACCGTGCTCGACGTCGGCGCATCCACCGGTGGATTTACCGACTGTTTGCTGGCTCACGGCGCCGCTAAAGTATTTGCGATCGACGTTGGCTATGGTCAGTTCGATTGGAAACTGCGCAACGATTCGCGCGTCTTACTCCTTGAGAAAACCAATATCCGTTACCTCGACAAAAGGCGCTTGCCGTATGCTGCGGAGTTGGCAACTATCGATGTTTCCTTTATCTCGCTTACCTTGGTTTTGCCTCGCGTAAAAACACTGCTGGCACCGGTTCACGAAATCATCGCGCTCATCAAACCTCAGTTTGAAGTCGGCAAAGGCAAAGTAGGCAAAGGCGGAGTGGTGCGTTCGCCGGAAGAACGTATGCGCGTGATCAGCCAAATCCAAGATGCGGCGATAGGATTGGGCTATCAGGTGCACGGCCTGGTCGAATCGCCGTTGCTCGGGCCAAAGGGAAACAAAGAATTCTTGATCTACCTTTGCATGGGCGCATG
>VBKX01000021.1:0-6725 GCA_005879435.1 Deltaproteobacteria bacterium | reverse complement strand
GGCCGGTTTTAAGAAGATCGCTCATCGTGGCGCGTCGGGTCAATATCCAGAAAACACGGCCCTGGCTTTCAAAAAAGCCATTGAGGCAGGGGTCGATATGATCGAGCTCGATTGCCAGCTTACCCAGGACGGCCATGTAGTGGTCTTCCATGATGAACGACTGACGCGCACGGCTGGCGTTAGAGGTACCGTCAGAAGCAAGACATTGGTGCAATTAAAAAAACTTGATATCGGGCGGTGGCGCAAAAAATCTTTCAAAGGAGAGCACATTCTAACTCTGGAGGAAGCCTTGGAGTGCGTGGGCGGTAACGCGGATCTTCGTCTCGAAATTAAAACGTACGACGATTCGGCGCCCGGCATTGAGCTCAAGATTTTGTTCATCGTGAGCCATTATGATTATCTGGATCGGACGACAATCTCGTCCTTCAACTACAACTGCCTCTCCCGTGTGCGGGAATTGGCTCCGGATGCGCCGATCGGAATACTTTTCGGTTCCAACGTAAAGGACGACCCGTTCGAAGCGGCCGGACGGTTGGCGGCGCATTCGATCAGGACGGGTTGGACGTCTACGTTTGGACGGTGAACGAGATTAAAGAAATGGAAGCGTTGGTTTCGCTCGGTGTGCAAGGTTTGATCTCGGATTTTCCGGAGCGATTTAAGAAATTCAGATGCATGTGAAGGCACGGAGACGGCTGACCGCCGAAGGCTTTTTAGGCAACTCCCTTGCGGTTTTTTATTAAGTCAAATTTTGATGTCAATGCAGTTCGTATTGCCATTAGCCAATTTCTCTCGGCGCTGTGATTAGAAATGGTCATTCGTTCATCAATTGCCTCCAAACTGTTCATTTTTAAAGTGAATTGCTTGACTTGGGAAGTAAATGCGCTAGAATCATTCGCTGACATGTAATGGTCCGTCGGCGATCGGGGGTGATGTAGGTTTATGACCGGAGTCCGAGTTCGAGAGAATGAATCCATTGAAAGTGCTATCCGACGCTTTAAAAAACTATGCGAAAAGGCGGGTATCCTCGCTGAGCTACGCAAGCGAGAACACTACGAAAAGCCGAGTGTTAAGAAGAAAAAGAAGGCGATCGCGGCAAAAAAGAGGGCGTTGCGACGAGTGCGTCATTCTTTTTAAGATTTCCGCACGGAGAATAGGTGTCAGCTAGCCGTGGAACTTAAGGCCGAACTAAAAGAGGCCGTGAAGACGGCGATGAAGGGCGGCGACTCCGTGACCCTTTCAACGCTCAGGCTTCTTTTAGCGGCCGTTCATAACGAAGAAATTAGGGTCCGAAGAGAGCTCGTCCCTGAAGAAATTCAACGCACCATTGCCACCCTTTGTAAACAGCGAACTGAAGCGATTGAATTGTACCGCCAAGGCAAGCGAGAGGAGCTTGCACAGAAAGAGGAAGCCGAGCTGGCGGTACTCAAGCGCTACTTACCTCAGCCACTGTCCGAAGATGAGATTAGAGATTTGATTCAAGCCGGCATTGCTGAGGCGAGTGCCAAGGGGATTCAAGACCTTGGTAAAGTCATGAAGCTGGTTATGCCTAAAGTGGTTGGCAGAAGCGACGGTAAGCGAGTCAACGAGCTGGCAAAAGCGCTTCTGAGCGGCTAACGTTCGTGGATTGCGTGTGGGACACCTTGGCTGGGAGTCTCCATGAAGACATGCATTATTTAGATCATCCATTGGCGATTGTTTGTTTTTCGGGGCGTGTCCAAGGCGAAGCGATTTTCGTGAAGCTTTGATACGAGGCACGTATGCAGACTCTGAAAATAATCGAAACGCGCATCCGTGGTGGTCTCTGCTTGTGAATGGGGTCGACCTGATTCTCATCTTCGTGCTGGTTCTCTTTGGCCTGAGAGGATTTTTTCGAGGCCTTTTCCGAGAAATTTTGTCTTTGGCAGGTTTAATCGCGGGTTTCATGTTGGCCGCTGCGTTTCTTCAACCGATGGCCTCTTATGCCGAGGGTTTCTGGAAAATGCCGCCGTTAATTCTCAAAGGCTCGATCTTCGTAATTATCTTTTTTCTGGTGTACTTCTTGTTTAATCTTGTTGGCTGGTTGCTGCATCGTTCGGAAAGTCTGTTATTTCTCAAAACAGTGAATCGCGCCGGCGGCGTTGCCATGGGTTTAGGCAAGGGCGCGGCGATCGTGGCGCTGATCATTTTTTTTCTGAGCGATGCGGCGTGGTTACCTAAAGCAGGGCAGGAGAAATTTCACGGGTCATATCTCGTCTCGCCGCTGTCGCACTTTGCGGCGAGCCTGATTCGTATTGGCAAACAGAGGGTTCTTTTTAGCGCAGAGTTGGAGCAGACTTCGTCCCCCGGCGCCAAACGCCTGTAGCTTCCTGCAATGATTAGCCAAGAAAAGATCGTTGAGATTCGTAATCGCGCTTCGATCGTTGAGGTTGTTTCCGATTACGTCACCTTAAAAAAGGCGGGCCGCAACTACATGGGGTTATGCCCCTTTCATGCGGAAAAGACTCCGTCGTTTACGGTCAGCGAAGACAAGGGAATCTATCATTGTTTCGGCTGTCAAACCGGCGGAAGCGTTTTTCATTTTCTAATGCAGTACGATCAGTTGACTTTTCCCGAAGCGGTCGAGCGAGTTGCGAAACGCTACGGGATCATCGTCGAGCGAAGCGATCGGCATCTAAATTCCGACGGGTCCGAACGAGAGGTTCTCTATCGGATCAATGAACGTGCCGCCGCTAACTATCAGAAATTGCTTTTTCGCTATCCGGACGGCGAAAAAGCTTTAGAGTATTTGAATTCCCGGGGTGTGGACGAAGCGACCGCGCGCAAATTTATGTTGGGCTACGCGCCCCAGGGTGGTTCGGGAATGATCAATCTTCTCCGCCAGGAAAAAATTCCGCTGCAAGATGCGGTCCGTCTTGGCTTGATTGGCCAGCGCGGGCCGCAAGAATTTTACGAAAAATTTTTTGCTCGGGTTATCTTTCCAATCGTTAGCCCAGCAGGAAAAATCGTCGGCTTCGGCGGTCGTGTGCTCGACCAACGCCTTCCCAAGTATCTGAATTCGAGCGAAACGCCGCTTTTTCACAAAGGCGCGACTCTCTACGGGCTTTATCAAGCAAAGGATGGCATTCGTAAATCAGATCGCGTGGTGTTGGTTGAAGGTTATCTCGATGTCATCGCTTTATCGCAGCATGATATTTCTTACGCTGTCGCAACTCTCGGCACGGCGCTGACAGTGGATCATGCGCGCGTTTTATCGCGTTATACGAAGAACATTATCGCGCTATTCGACGGCGATGACGCCGGGCAGAAGGCGGCGGCGCGGAGCTTTGAGGTCTTTGTCGAAGCCGGCTTGCTGGGGCGCGCGGCATTTTTGCCTAAAGGAGACGATCCCGATACCTTCGTGCGTCGCCACGGCAAAGCGGGGATAGAAACAGTCCTCGATGGAGCTGTGCCGCTGGCGGATTATTTTTTCTCGTGGCTCGAAGGTCGCTTTGGTAAGAGCCTCGAGGGAAAAAGCCAAATCGCCGGCGAAGTCGCGAAGAACCGTTGCGCCGGCCTGTCCAGGTGGCGGGTTCGCCTCGTCGCAACTCTCGCAGCCCTATGGCGACAATGGCGACGGACGGGAATCGTGACGACGTCGCGGAGCGGTCGCTGGTGGGCTTGATGCTGCGAACGACCTCCGCAGTTGCAAAAATGGCAGAGGAAAAGGATGCGGCGGATTGGTTCGGGCCGAAGTGGCGCGGGGTGGTTGACGGAGTGTTGCGCGAATGGCTAGAAGGTGGAAATGTCGATGTGGCGCGGCTCACCCAACGATTGCCACCGAATTTGGCGGGCGAGGTCACGGCGCTAGCGATGGCAGGAGAGGATCCGTCCGATGCTGAATGCGCCCGAATGATTACGGATTGTCTCGCTCATTTGCGCCGCAAGTATCTTAAAGGAATGGAGCGCGAGGTGCGCATCGCGATCCGCGCCGCCGAAGAGCAAAACGACGAGAAAGCGAAGAGAGAAAGGATACTAGAATGGCAAGACCTCGTACGAAAAGAACGCCAGCTAGAACGCCGAAAACTCGAGCCGAAGCGACCCGCCCGGTAGCAAAATCTTTATCCGGCTCAGATTCTGCCGGGACGCCGGCGGAAAAGAAAAATCTGAAGGAGGTCAAGAAGCTCATCGACCTGGGCAAGGAGAAGGGCTATTTGACCTACGACGATGTTAACGACATGCTGCCGGCGGAAGTCGTTTCCCCGGACCAGATCGATGATGTCATGTCGATCTTCGGTGAAATGGATATCGAGGTCGTGGATGCTAATCAGCGAGTGACGCTCGGCGGCGCGGGTGAGGAACTTGCCGAAGAAGAAGAGGAAGAAAAGGAAATCGATGGCGACGTGGACGGCGACGTCGTCGGCAAAACCGGAGATCCGGTGCGCATGTATCTACGCGAGATGGGCACTGTATCGCTCCTGAGCCGCGAGGGGGAAGTCGAAATCGCTAAGAAGATTGAGGAAGGCGAAAACCGGGTCATTAATGAAGTTTTATCGAGTCCGTTGGCTCTGACGTACATCTTGGACCTCGGTGAGAAACTCGCGCAACATGAAATTCGCGTGCGCGAGATTATTAAAGAAGAGGGTGAAGAAGACAGTGAGGACTTCGAGGACGAGGAGGTGCATGAAAAGAGACTGCTTGACCAGATTGGCAAGATTCGGCGGCTGACCAACGATCGAGAAAAAATCAAGCGCCAACTCGATGGCAAACGAGTATCCGCGCAGCGGCGCCGCTCACTCTTGGATAGTGTGACAAAGTATAGCGAGAAAATTATCAATGCCCTGATCGGGTTGCAGCTTAATCGAAAGCAAACCGAGGCGATTGCAGATGGGCTGAAACGCGCGATGGAGCGAATGCAGTCGCTTGAGCGTAGAGTCAGGGAGTTCGAGCACAGAGTTGGCAAGCCTTCAGCCGAAATATTGAGGCTCGTTGCCGACGCCGACGGTCGCAAGAAGAATTGGCAAAAGATTACCGGGTCCATGCGCATGGGACATGACGCGATCTTGCATATGGCCGAGGATATCCGTAACGCTCGGCGCGATATCCGGCATATCGAGAAGGATCTTGAGATCCCGACGGACGAGATCAAGCGCCGGGTTTATTCGATCATCGAGGGGGAGACCAAAGCCAACTTGGCGAAGAAGGAACTGATCGAAGCCAACCTTCGCTTGGTCGTAAGCATCGCCAAGAAATATACTAACCGTGGCTTGCAATTTCTGGATCTCATCCAAGAGGGGAATATCGGCTTGATGAAAGCCGTGGACAAGTTCGAGTATCAGCGCGGTTATAAATTTTCAACCTATGCGACTTGGTGGATCCGTCAGGCGATTACCCGGGCGATCGCGGACCAGGCGCGCACGATACGCATCCCCGTCCATATGATCGAAACGATCAATAAATTGATCCGAACGTCGAGGTATCTGGTCCAAGAAATTGGCAGGGAGCCGACACCGGAGGAAATCGCCACGAAGATGGAGATTCCGCTCGATAAGGTGCGCAAGGTATTGAAAATTGCGAAGGAGCCAATTTCGCTGGAGACGCCGGTCGGCGAGGAGGAAGACAGTCATCTTGGCGACTTCATCGAGGATAAGCGTATTATTACGCCTTCCGATGCGGTGGTGAATATTAACTTACAAGAACAAACGCGCAAAGTCTTGGCGACTCTGACGCCGCGCGAAGAGCAGGTCTTGCGCATGCGCTTCGGCATCGGCGAAAAATCCGATCATACGCTGGAAGAGGTAGGGCAGAAATTTACCGTTACACGGGAACGGATTCGCCAAATCGAGGCGAAGGCTTTGCGTAAACTCCGTCATCCCAGCCGCAGCAAACGGCTAAAAAGTTTCATGGAAACCTGAAAACTACGTGCGGCTTGCACCGGCAGGATATATCTTTCACTCTTCTTTAATTCTCATCGGGCCCATAGCTCAGTTGGTTAGAGCCACCGGCTCATAACCGGTTGGTCCCTGGTTCGAGTCCAGGTGGGCCCACCACTTCACTTTCTCGTTTTATATAGGCGGGTACGTTTGTCGGCGAGCTCCGTCCGGCGTGCGCGCCAGTTGCAGAGCCCCAGTGGCCGGCATACAAACACGTAAATCTTTTTCACAGTCGGCGACTACGCTAACGCTCGTTTGGTCTCGATACCTGGATCATGAATGGCAGACGGTTCGTTGCTTGCGTCCCGGGCGTCTTTTCGCTGTTTTTAAATCGGGCCAGCCCGCCTTTTTTTTTGCAGGTCAATGGGATTCGAGCATTCAAGTACCCATCATCCATCAGGGGCGCGTGGAATTAAGCGCCTATTGCGTGACTTGTGAGACAATCCCGTGCTGGTCCTACCCTTGCTTTAATAACTTCCCCGATATGAATCCCACGGACAAGAAAACGACTTTGCTCGCATCACCGGAAGAACCTCTGGATACCGAAAAGCTTTTGCTCGAACGGATGAAGAATAGCTCCTCCAGCGAGGATTATTTTCGCTGGATGCTTTTCGTCGTTGGCTTTTACAGAGGCATCAACAACATTGAAGCGGCCAGTGGTTTGCTCGAAGGCTTTATCAAAATCACCAAGAATATCGAACAATCCGCTCATTGTTATTTGGCGCTTGGACAGATTGCTACCGACGAGCAGCGGCACGAAGATGCACTAAAACATTTCACGAATGCGCTAGAGCTTGCGCCGAAGAAACGCAAAGTCATCTATGTGCTGCAGAACAA
>VBKX01000656.1 GCA_005879435.1 Deltaproteobacteria bacterium | reverse complement strand
GAAAGAAGGCCAAGTCGCCGTTTACACGAAGGCCGGGTACGACGGCGTGTTTTCTGCTTTTCAGAAAAAATATCCTGAGATCAAAGTCATCTCCGTCGCTGGCCAGGCTGCGGATATAACCAACCGGTTGATTGCCGAACGTCGTGCCGAGAAATATATCGCCGACGTTTTCAGTTTCGGTGTCCGTTCAACCCAGTCGCTGATGTCCTTCTGCCTGAAGTCATCGATGAATCAAAGTGGTACGAGGGCCATGTCTACACCGATCCGGAGAAGACCTACATCTTGCGCTATCTCAGCGTCGCCGAGCAACAACTGGGCCTGAACACGAATCTAATCAAAGAGCAAAAAAAGAGTTCAAATCCTACTGGGATCTCGTCAATCCGAAATGGAAGGGTAAAATCGTCGCCCGCGATGTGCGAACCGCGGGACCGGGCAACGGCAACATGCTTTTTTGGTATCACAACCCGCAACTGGGTCCCGCTTTTCTCAAAAAAGTTTTCGGCGAGATGGATCCAACGATGACGCGGTATTCGCGCCAGGCGACCGATTGGCTCGCCCAGGGCAAGTTCGCCATCTGTTTTTTTTGCAGCGAAGACGTCGAAATCGGCAAACGCCAGGGCTTGCCGATCGATTCGCTTGACGTCGATTGGAAAGAAGGGGCCGGTTTGGTTTCACAGTCGGGCAACTTGGCGGTTTTGAAAAACGCGCCGCATCCCAATGCCGCGAAGGTTTTTATCAACTGGTTACTGTCCCGCGAGGGACAAACCGAATTGCAACGCGTCTTGGCGAAAGTTCAGCCGGCGGAGTCACGGCGCAACGACATCCCCAAGGACGACGTGCCCGCCGACGTCAGGCGCAGACCGGGCGAAAAGTATATGGATCTCGACAGCCGCCCGGAATGGAGCGACATAGAGCCGGTGCGCAAGCTCCTCAACGAAGTGCTGAAAGAGACCAAAAAATAAATCGGCGCAGCAAGCCAAAATTATTTCGAACTAGGAGTGAACGATGACAAAACGGGAAGTGATTAAAGTTCCGAATGCACCCAAACACGGCGACAACCCCATACCGGTTTGCATCAGGATGGGAAATCAGATTTTTCCCTCGGTGATCAACGGCCGCGACCCCAAAGAGCCGGCAGTGTCCGACGATCCGAAAAACCAGATCGCCCAGGCCTTCATCAACATGAAAAACATCATCGAAGCCGCCGGCGGCACCACCGACAGCATCGCCAAAGTGATCGTCTACCTGAAAGACATCAAGCACCGCGAGTTCGTCAATAAGGAGTGGGCCGCGATGTTTCCCAACGAAGACAATCGCCCCGCACGCCACGTGATGAACACTTCCGACCTGCGCGGCAAAACGCTGATCCAGCTCGACGTCACCGCGATAGTTTAAAGAATTTTAGTTGTCGTCGCTTACGCCGGTGCACGTGCGCGTTTCAACTACAGGCTCGATTTCCTTGGGGCCCACTGTTAATTTCGCAGGGTGGAATCGCAACGTCGCTTTCCGCATAATGTCGAGTGAAGTACTTCCGTCGTTTGTCGCAGTGAGATTGGTTTGAGGGAGAATACAGTTCAATCCTAGCACTGCCGCTGCGCTTTCTTTGCTCACTTGATTACCTTGTCCGCCCGTGCCAACACGTTGGGCGGAATCGTCAGGCCGATCTGTTTGGCGGTTTTGAGATTGATTCCAAACTCGAACTTCGTCGGCTGTTGTATGGGCAAGTCAGCGGGTTTAGCGCCTTTGAGTATCTTATCCACATACACCGCGGCGCGCCGGAAGTTGTCGTCACGATCTGGCCCATAACCCATGAGGCCTCCAGCTTCGACATGTACCATTCCTGGATCAATCGCTGGCAGCCGAATCTTAGCTGTCAGGTCGATAAACCGCGCGAGGTTAGTATTCAAAAATGGGCTCGGTGGAAAAATTAGCGCGTGAACGCCCGCATTTTTCGCCGCCGCGAATCCCTGTTCGAGATCGTCAGCATCTTTCACCAGGATGGGTTGAAGTTGGAGCCCTAATCCTTTAGCCGCCAGCTCGTCTTCCTTGAAGCGTTGCTCTTGTCTTGTTGGCCTCCCCCAGGCAAGGCGTCCCACCCGCTTAACTTTGGGAAAAGCTTCCTTGAGTAGCTCAAGTCTCTTGCCATTTAACTCAGGGGCGAGATTCGACAACCCGGTTACGTTTCCACCCGGATGCGCCAAGCTGGCAACTTGGCCTTCACCCACAGGGTCGATGGCCCCAGCGAAAACAACGGCGATTGTTTTGGTGGCCTTCTTCGCGACGTCAATGGCGGTGCTACTATCGACGACAATGACATCGACCTTGAGACGGACCAGCTCGGCCACAAGCTCCCCAAGAGGTTCTAGCTTTCCATTTGCGTAGCGATACTCGATGCTGATGTTCTTGCCCTCGACGTAACCAAGTTCGCGCAGACCCTGCTGCATCGCCTGAACGCGCGTTGTCGAAGCAGAAACCGAATTAGCCAGCAGCATACCGATCCGCGGCGTTTTAGCGCCCTGCTGCGCTTCGGTTACCACTGCAACAGTAAGCAGCATCGCTGCAACCAAGATTGATGACCAACCAACTTTGTTCATT
>VBKX01000655.1 GCA_005879435.1 Deltaproteobacteria bacterium | reverse complement strand
AACCAGTTTCTTTTTCGATTTCTTCGACCGTCACGCCGGGATGATAAGAGCTCAGCATCATCTCGTGATTCTCCGAGTCAAACGAAAAAATTCCCATGCTGGTAATCACCCGGCTGGGGCCGCCACCAGCCACACCCATTCGCTCGCGCCAATTTCCGCCATCGCCGAATCCGGGCGAAGTTATGTAGTGGACTTTGTGCGTAAACCGGCGCCGCTCGTGATTCATGATCACGATGCAGCGCTTCGCCATGGTCGCAATATCCGCGGCCCCGCCGCTGCCGGGAAGGCGGGTTCGTTTGCCGTTGTCTTCCACCCAATGGGTATTCAGATTGCCGAAGCGGTCGATCTCCGCGCCGCCGATAAAACCGAGATCGACGCGGCCAGTCTGCAAAAGGTACATGACCTCGTTTAGACCGCCGCAGTAGAGGGCGCGGGCCACGTTGGGCGGATCGCTCATCGTGAAAATCGATTCGAGCGCCGGCCAATCGCGAATTACGCCGTTTTCAAAGATACCGATAGCATTCGGCGCATGAGTCTCTTTGGCGACGGCGAAGTCAAGCAGGGGCAGGCGCATGCCGACAAAAACTTTGTCGCCGTCGCGGATTTCGCGCGCCGCCGCGGCGACCATGAGCTCTCGTTGGGTGTAGACCATGACTCGGAGGGTTCAAAGTTCAATGTTCAAAGTCCGCCTCCCCGCCTTGAACCTTGAACTCGGAACCTTGAGCTGACATTCACGCGTTGTTGAACGCGTCGATTCCCGCCTGGCCGATCTGCCGATCCACAGCTGATGGGGCGCCGCTCACGCCGACGGCGCCGATGCACTGACCCTCGACGGCGATCGGCAGCCCGCCTTCGATACTGATAAACCAGCCCGGTCCGACGGCGAGTGTTTGCGCGAGCACTTGGTGATCCGGAATCTCGCTTCCATCGCGGCCTATCTTGCCAGTGGCGGCGGTCGTCAGCGCCGCGCTGCGCGCTTTCGTTTGCGCGATCAGCGTATTGTGCGTCCTGCCGTTGGTCATGCGCTTGAACGCCATCAGATGGCCGCCGGCGTCGACCACACAGATGCTGACCACCTGCTTCAACTCTTTGGCCTTTTCAAGGGCGGCGTCGACAATAGTGTCGCAGCCCTCTTGAGTGAGTTTCATTGACGGTATCGTTTTCATAGTTTCCTCCTGACGAATCTCGACAGATTAGTAGTTGAAGCTCACCGAAGGCGCAAACAGACCGCCGTCCGGCTTCAGCTTCTCGACACGATCTTTCCCGACCAGACTTAAGAACGAGCGATGATCGGAAATCTCCAATACCCATTTTTTCAGCCATTGTTCGAAGCCGGCGCGATCGCGCGTGGCGTTGTGATACTCGAAATAGAAATCGTCATCACGCCGAGAGTAGCCTTGAGTTGGCGACGGATATGAGCCCAGCGGCTCATGCACGACGCTGGAAACCACGAAACCGGGTATCAAGTTTCGGTTCGGATCGCTCAAGATTACCTCGTGATCGACTATTTCTTCGCAAGTGAGGATGACTTTACGCGCGGCCATCGCCGCTTCCCGCATGACGCCAAAATTGCCCCAGACCTGGGCATTTCCACGGGCATCGGCGCGCTGAACGTGAAGAATCGCCACATCGGGGTGAATGGCGCGCACGGCGATCAACTCTTCCCTGGTAAAAGGGCAACTGATCCGTTTGAATTGTTCGTGTTTGGAGAAATCGCTCCCCTTGATTGTTCGGGTCGGTAAGAAGGGCACTCCCATCGCAGCGGCCTGGAGCCCGAGACCGATCGTGAAGTTTGAATGTTCCTCGATCTCGATCGGGTGGGGAATGCTCATTTCAGCGGCCCGGCGATAGTTGTGGCCCAATCCCGCGGCGACGTTGCCGACCCACGAGGCGAGGATTTTCTTGACGCAGCCGGTGCCGATCAGCTGGTCGAACTGCATGTCGGAGATCGGACCGATCAACGTTAGGTTTTCTCTGCTTTGGCGGATGATTTCGTGGCTGGCGGCAAAAGGGATGAGAGATTCCAGTGCGCAACCCATCGCGATCGACATGCCATCCTGGATGTCGAGGGCGATGGCGTCGCGCAGGGTGCGAAGCTTATCCATAGTAAAATTTTTTATCTGCTAAGGCGCTTCACTTCAACAGCCAAACGTGACTCATAATAAATAGTCTGATGAATGCTTTCACTTTAACCATTCGCGTGGCGCCCAGCGTTTGGAGGCCAACGAAAGCGATGAGCGGTTTGACACGATCGATTTTCATTCGCTACTGTTGGGCTAGGTTACGCATCATTACATTATCGACTCCGGAGGTTAGGATTCATGTTTTGCACTCAATGCGGCACGCCATTTGAGCTTGGACAAAATTTCTGTAAGCACTGCGGCGCGAGAGTAAACCCGCGGCCCGACCTGAGAACACCCACTGAAACTTCGAAACCTGAGGGACCTCAGGTGACAATCGCTTCCGTAACAAGCGCAAAAACAAGGCCTGGTGGCGAAACGGCCGATGGTAGCGTGCCATATTCGCCATCTCGGGAACGCCAGGGAATCAGTTTGAGCGTCATTGCCGGCGGGTGTCTTGCGATAATCCTCGCAGGCAGCGCGGTGGTGTATTTCGGAACCGACCTGTTTCGCCGGCCGGCAAAGCAAAAGACATCGGATATTGCAGACACACCCGCGTCAACGGACGCCAGTTCCCCCGACACGCAACCGCGGGAAGAAGCAAAAACTTCCACTGAAATCGTTAACGACAATTCATTCCCGGTGCAGCAGTCGCAGGAGGCGCAAACTCCGCCGCCTGTTCCGGCTGACTCGCCTCAGCCTGCACCCGAGGCTTCACCGAAGCCGCCGCCAAAACCTGACGGAATTGAATCTCCGCGCAAGTCCCAATCTCCGCGAGCGGAACAAGAGACCCAGGCAACCGGACGCGCTAGCAGACCACCCGCCGCCGCTGCGCGGCGCGGTGGGGCTGGAGGTACCTATCAAACAACGCGCTCCACAACTGTTTTCGAGTCGCCGTCGGCGTCGTCCCAAGTGGTTGCCAACATTCCCGGCGGGACACGAATAAACGTGGTGAACACCAACGGTGAGTGGCTGGAGGTTCATTCGCGACGCGGCAATCCGCCCGGCTTTATCCGCCGCGAAGACGCTACGCTCATTGAAAAAACGGACTAGAAGAAGGTCACGCTCCATACCGAGCTCAATCTTGCTCCCGAATTTCGCTCTTGCTGTTTTCCTGTGGAGTGTTTCAGGTAATGGTTCATACGACGTCGGCAGACTGAGAGGAGGACACGAACGATGCAGCGAATGTTTGTTCCGCGTCGAACACACTTGCTCTTTTGTTTAAGCGTGGCGGCTCTTTTTCTTTGGGTGGCACAGGCTCTTGCCCAGCCAAAGGCCAAACTGCGTCCTCTTAGAATCGCATTGCCAAGCAACACCATCGCGGCGACTCATTTCTACGTCGGTCGAAGCTTGGGAATCTTCGAGAGCCATGGCTTCGAGCCCCAGATACTCGTGCTGGAACCGCGCGCGGCGTTGGCGGCATTGTTGACCGGCGATCTGGATTTTTACACTGCTATAGGAACGACGACACGCGCGGCGCTTCGTAACGTACCCGTGCGCGTCATTATGGTCGGTTTGAACCGGCCCGATCACGTTCTCGTTGCATCCAAAGAAATTACCAGCGTCGAACAACTGCGCGGCAAGGTACTCGGCGGCTATACCGCCCAGGCGACGGTAAATACCATTCTAATTGAACTGCTGCGGAAACGAGGGGTCAAGCCAGATGAATACAAAATTCTCAACGTTGGCACGGCGCGGCTGCCGGCGTTGCTCAGCGGTAACGTTCCCGCCGCCGTGCTCAATGGGCTCGAAACAGCGAAAGCCGTAAAGCAGGGATT
>VBKX01000654.1 GCA_005879435.1 Deltaproteobacteria bacterium | reverse complement strand
CTTCTCGCGTCTTATGTCACTCGATTCAACGTACAAGACCTCACGTCCGGATTTCGAGTCTTGTCACGTCGCGATGCTCTGCGGTTTATTGATCTTTTGCCTAATACCTTTTCCTATCCGACGACGTTGACTTTGGCCTTTTTGCGCTCCGGATTCACCGTCAAATATATTCCCATCCAGACTCTCTACCGCGCCGGCCAAAGCAAGATAAGTCTGGTCACCGACGGCATCCGCTTTTTGCTCATCATTACCAAGATCGCGACATTGTTTTCGCCATTCCGAGTATTTTTGCCAGTTAGCATTTTCTTTTTTCTGGCCGGTGCGTCGAACTATTTATACACTTACTTAACCCAAGGCCGCTTCACGAACATGTCGGTGTTCATGTTGACCACAGCGGTGATTATCTTCATGCTTGGATTAGTTTCCGAGCAGATTGCTTTGTTGCGGATGGAACGCCACGGCCACGTGACCGATTTTGGCGCGGAAGGCGAAGATTAATGCGCGTTCACGGCCATTCTCAATGACTGCACGCAGTGACGAAATCCGACGCTTCTACGACGAAGTGTACCATCGTCATGCGCGTACGACGTATCGCGTGTCACGGCATCTTCAGCGCTTGGCGCGGTACTTCGAGCCATGGCAGGAACGAAAAATACTGGACGTGGCTTGCGGTCAAGGCGAATGGTTGCGGGCTGCAAGTGCGCTAGGCGCTGTTCCTGCAGGAATCGATGTCTCTCAAGTAGCTTTAAATGCGTGCCGACAATATCTGCCTCATGCGGAGCTTTATTGCGCTCCCGCCGAGCAGCTGCCGTTCGCAGGCCAACAGTTCGACTTAGTTTCGTGTCTGGGGGCCATAGAACATTTCTTAGATCCTCAAGCCGCGCTCCGCGAGATCGTTCGGGTCGCCAAGCAAAACGCGCTGTTTTTGTTCCTGGTTCCCAACTCTGGGTTTCTCTACCGGTCTGGTCGTTCTGTATCGTTGGCGAGATTTGCACGTGCTCTCACCTGCGTGGATCTTTCGCGGTCCCTGGTATCGATGGCCGTTGCGCGCCGCGCAAGCGTTGGCTTTGCCGTTTTGGCCGCTTGCCTGGCAGTATCAGATCTATCATCTTTGTAAGCTCAAAAATTAGTCGTTTTTTGCATGGAGATTCTCGTTGTCACGTGGAACTATCCGCCGCGCCGCGGTGGTATTGAGAATCTTATCGGTAGTCTGTGCGGAGAACTCAAGAAAACGCATTCCGTGCAGACTATTACGGCGCACGCGCAACATTCCGCATCCTGCGAGAAAGATGTCTTTCGTGCGCCTTGGCCGGGTCTGATTTCCTTCGCTTTTTACGCAATTTGGCGGGGAACAATTTTGTTGGCGCGCAATCATGGAATCGCTGTCGTGTTTGGCGGCAGCGTTGTGGTGACACCACTGGTGCTGATTCTCGCGCGCCTGTTCGGCAGGCGCGCTGTTGTCCAAGCCCATGGATTGGACATCATCCATCGGAACTTTGTCTACCAAAAGCTTTGTGTGCGTTGGTTGAGATTCTGCGACCAAGTCGTCGCCAATAGCCGATATACAGCACGGTTAGCGCAGGCGAAAGGAGTTCTACTAGAGCGGCTCGTGGTAATTCCGCCGGGAGTCGACGTGCAAGGATTCAGCGAACCACTGGATGCGACCGCGGCCAAACCACTGTGGGGTATAAAAGATAAAAGAATCATTCTTTTCGTCGGGCGCTTGGCAAAGCGAAAAGGTGTAAAGGAGTTTATTGAAAGTTCGTTAGTGAAGGTCGCTCGAGAAGTGCCGGATGTCTGTTTTATGATCGTCGGTGATAATCCATCGGATTCTCTAGCGCATCGCGATGACACAGTTAGTGAGATCAAAACCGCGGTTGCAACCTTGAGGCTTGAAAACCACGTGCGCTTACTCGGTTCGTTGAGCGATGCGGATGTGATCAAATTATATCAAGCGTGCGAATTGGTAATTTTACCTGCGCTGGACATGAAAGACGACGTCGAAGGCTTTGGCATCGTCGCCTTGGAAGCCGCGGCTGCGGGCAAACCGGTTGTCGCTACGCGCGTTGGAGGAATCCCCGACGCCGTTGAAGATGGAAAGAGCGGTGTGCTGGTCGAGCCCGGCGATTATGAAGGTTTGAGCGAACTGATAATTTCGCTGTTGCGAGACCCTGAATTAAGTCTATCTATGGGGTCCTACGCGCATTGTCGAGCTAACAAAGAATACTCATGGTGTGAGATTGTTACTCGATATGAAGGCGTATTTGCTGCGACAACATCAGAGCCGTGTTAACGTTCCGCTTGGCTATTGATGATTTCGCATGGCGCCTGTGGATTCGTCACGGATGATCTGCTGAAAAAAATCGCTAAGCTGTTGGGCGGAATCGCACCACGAGGGAACGCGAGTATCAATAATAGTTTTTACCCGTAATTGACGTTGGATGGCGCCGGCGAGGCTCGCCGGATTTTCGGGCTCGTACAAGCATTCGGGATAATTTTTCAATAATTCATTCATCGAACCTACCGCAGCGGCAACTAACGGCACGCGGCAAGCGATGATCTCGTAGGCCTTTTGCGGAAAACTGTATTCACCCTGGGCAGACTGGCGGTAACAAACGACGGCTACGTCAAGGGCGTTTACGAATAATGGCACGTGTTCGTGAGGCAATTCCTTAAGGTCGTGTACCCGCGAGCTGCTAGGGATGCGAATGCCACGTGGACGCGGACCGGCAAGTGCCAAATGAAGGTCAGATGTTTTCGCTGATAGAAGTTCGAACGATTCGAACAACGCTTCGATCCCTCTGCTAGTGTCGAGTGCTCCGGCTGTCCCGATGATTTTGGCATTTTGCGGCAATCCAAGATGCTGTCGGCATTCCAATCGATCTCGTGGGTAAAATAGGTCTGGCCGAACGCCGTTCTCAATGATCATTGTCGGTTTCGAACGCACGTAAATTCGCGCTGTGTGATCCGACAAACGCCGGCTGAAAGTCGTCACACCGTCGGCCGCGTGTACGGCGCGCCGGAATAGCGACAAAACGCCGGGAACATGACTAGCTCCGAACGCTTCAAAGTTGTCGTAAAGATCAATCACG